>CAIWTA010000305.1 GCA_903915465.1 uncultured Bacteroidales bacterium
ACAACCTGCTGGATGAGGGTTGCATAACCCTGTTTACTGATTCTGAAGTTATAAGTGCCTTCTGTGATACTACTGATGGTATAATCTCCGGATGAATTGGAAGTAACCGCTGAAATCGGTGCATTTTCAACCTGGATGGTTGCATTGGCGATCGGCAGGCCGGTATTAAGATCGGTCACTCTACCTGTAACGTTAACAGTTTGAGCCGGTACAAGGTTGACATTAAGAATGGTTTGCGCCAGATTGTTGATATTTACATTCGTGAACGTCTGAGGAAAATATCCATAAAGAGAAAAGGTAACAGTGTAGTTTCCGTCCGGAAGCAACCTGTAATACCTTCCAAAGCCGGCATCTGAAGTATAAGGAGTGCGATATGCTCCGGTATTGTCAATGCCGGAGATATAGACTTGTGCCTGTAAGGGCAGGAGGGTGCTGGCATCCTTTACGATTCCGGTCAATGTCGACTTATCTACCCTGTTCAGAAGGATCAGTGCAGCTTGGAGATTATCAGTACAAATGGTAGAAATCTGAGTTGCGGGGGGAATGAACTGGGTTCCAATTTCAATAGTATAGCAAAAAACTCCGTGCTCACCATAGGCATAATCGTCAATGTTCCCGGAAGCTGGGTAAAGGCCGGAAGATTTCTCGGGAGTATAGTAGCCTCCGCCGGCAGCAGGGATAGTATTTGCCATGCTGATTGCCAATGCCTGAAGGCTGGTCTGGTCGGGCGCATAAGATTCTGTTGCATACCCGTAAGGGAAAAGAACCAGTTCGCTATAACTGTGGTAGGTGATGCCGGCCACAAAATGATGCTGGTCAACCATGTTCTTCATTGCAACAACTTCAGGTTCTGAAAAGGCTGAAGGGCCATAATAGGTCAGATCACTTGGAGTGCCTGATGCTCCTTCTCCCCCCCATTCCCAGCCATAATTCCGGTTAAGATCTACACCATCGGCTGTTCCGGCATCTATTAAATTGTTGCCGTTATTATCACGGATGTTTTTTCTCCACCAAAGGTCGACTTCATCTGTTACAATCTTATGCCCGTTGGGATTAACTAATGGCATGAACCAGATTTGTTTGTTATTGACACTATTTGTGATCGCCGGGTCGATTCCATAATTTGAAACGATATAATTTAAAATATACATCGTTACCTCGAGGCCAATCGGTTCGCGGGCATGATGTTCTCCCATATAGAAAATACAAGGTTCATCTTCTTCTGTAGCGACATTGTCTGATATCTTCATCGCCCAGATATCATGCTTGTAGTTGTTGTAAGCGGCTCCGGTATATTCTTTGCCACGGCTGTCGCCAACATCATAAAGTTTACAAATGGTGGGATGCGCAGCCTGTATACTGAGTAATTCAGTATACAGATCAGAATAAGTGCGGTAACCTGCAAGTAATTTGCCAACAACAAGGTTCTCTTTGAGTTGTTTCTCCGTTTGTGTAATAGTCAGAGAATATCCTTTTGCCAACAAATTCTGAAATTCCTGTTGGTTAATAACAAGGTCGATGTATTTTCCAGGAGAAAAAGCGGCAATATCATAATCTGCCTTTAAAAACTCACTCAAATCACCTACCTGTGGGAAATCAATTCTGACAACAAATCGCTCCTGGGCCTGTGCATTTATAATCCATATAATACTGATAATTGTGATCAATAATTTTTTCATATTCTAAGTGGTTAAGATGTCCTAAGCAAAGATACACAATGCAACTGAGGATTCCAGGTTTTGTAGAATGTTTTATTGGATAAAAAATTGAAAAAAAACGAGATCATAAATCCGGGTTCTGCTTAGTGGTTTTGTGTATTTTTATTTATGGAGTGATTGTTCCGATGGCAGCATCCGCATTATTACCTGCGAGAGCCAAATCGGATCCATCAACCAAACCATCCCCATTTAAATCTTCAGGAATGTACCCGCTTGCTGCAATGGTTGCCAGATTAGCAATAGCAGACAAGTCACTTCCATCCACAAGTCCGTCCTGATTCGCATCGCCAGCATAAATTACTACAGCACCATCAATCATCAGACCCATGTTGTTTCCATAAGCCTTATTCTGCGCATTAAATTTAAAGCTGATGGACGATCCTGAGAAATTAACAGGTAAGTTCGAAGTTGTTTCAATACTGTTTCGATGTTTGATAGTGACATAGTATGAGCCTGTTTTGTTACCAGGTATTGAAACAGTGACAAGTCCGGTCGTGCTCAGTGCGGCTTCTGTTGTGTATTCAACCGTACTATAGTTTGTTGAATTGTGCAACTCAACTGTAATATGGTCAGCAACATAGATTGGCCAATGGGGCCCGTCTTCGTCATTTGCCTGACTCATAAGACCTGAACCGGCGTATAGGCCTTCGAGGTACACCGAACATCTCAGGGTTTTGGCCGGAAGTACAATGGTGTATTCATCAGCCCCGATATCAGGATTCGTTGCTGAGCGCAGTTCCTCATCAATGTCGTACAGTACGTTTGATTGAGCTGCCCCTGCTCCGTCAAGGGTAACATTGTTGATGTGGAGATCAGTGGGCGAAAAGAATCCCGGATCAATGGAAAAAGAATGCTGATCGAAGCCGGTTTCATTGCTCCAGCCAGCAAGATCTCCATAATTCACACCGTTCAGCAATGCAAAATTTAAACCCGCTGTTTTCATATTGTTGTAATCGCATTCATCCAGGAGATTATTGTCAAATGCATTCTCATTGTAACCGATGCAATACCCGCCCTGTTGATTATACAAAATGTTGTTTTTAAAAACGTTGGTATACGTTAAAGGAGTAGCTTCACAATCCAGAAGCGTGCAAATGGAAAAAACACCTGGTGTTCCGTAAACGTTTATACTGTTATAAAGCAAACTGGTATTGTTGAATTTATGCCCATACAACCCATATGCGTATGATGAACCCATTGCAATAGAAATGAAGTTGTTGCTCACAAGGCCGGGCTGAAGACCATCCATATTTATATCATAAAAAAGAATTCCTTTTATTCCATTATCTAAACTTCCCAGGTTTATTTTATTCCCGCTTATATCAAAACCATTTTTTACAGACGAAAAACTGATCCCAACAAGGTAAAATGATTGTCCATTCAACTGGATGATGGTATTCTGGGTAATTCGCGGGTGATCCAGGAACTCAAGATTGATGCCGGTCATTATAAACCCGGAGATATTATTCTTTAAAATATGAAGGTCATTTATTGTGCCCGAATTCAGGTTCGACCCTGTCATGCTGATTCCGATAGCTCCGTTAAGGATATCATTGCCCTCAATCAGAACATTGCCGGAAGATGCATTATTGGAGTATATCACAGCATTGTCATCACTTACATGTGATGCGTCGGAATACCCTTCAATGCGGTTTGACACGAACTTCAAATTATTACACCCCGGCCCGATAGCAATTACCCTGCCATAGGTTGACAGAAAATCTGAGGCTCCTGTAGTAGATAATTTTAGGTTAATGAAAGAGATATAATCGCAATTTTCGAAACGAAGTGTAAAATTCTCAGTGGCTGATGGAATAGCTCTGATTTCCGCTGTATCAGTTGCGGCCGGATTGGTTTGGAATACAATTCTGCTGTTGGAATCCGCTCCGGCAATTGAAGAGAAATCAAGATTTCCATAATATATTCCGGGTTCAAGATAGAAGAAAACATTATCAGAAATACCTCTTGTCTGTAATGCATCAAGTGCCGCGCCGGGGTTGAGAAAGTCTCCGTTTGTCTTGGCAATAGTATATATACCATACATGGCATCGGTGTACTGAATGGTTGGATTTTGCCATATAATATAGTCATCATCGGTGTTATTATCGCAGTTATTGTTATCCCACGACGTATAACAAGCTATATGCCAAGTTCCATAAGTGAAGTCAAACCCGGTAATTGTATCAAGATCGACTACATAATTAACATCATAGAATGCACCGGATGCAAGAGGAGGAATGTCAATATACCCGATTATAGCTTCAGGGATGCTGTCGGGAGAAGCATTTTCAAGTACCAGCGCTATCTTACCGGGGTTGGTAAGTGCGAACGGGCCTTCGTTGACAACGCGCTGGCTTAATTCCAGAGTTGTTCCATGGAAATTAATATTCCTGTATGCAGGATCATCAACCAGATTTCCGCAGGCATCGGCAAAACCGACTGCCTGCCCGGCATCACCCGCCCTGGTACCAGACGAACTGGTTGCCCCTGTTACATAATAGTTGTAGTATTGTCCCTGGACAGTAGTAAGATCTTCAAACTGAAAATTCAATGTATGGCTCCAGTTGGCAATCACTGTCTGAATCGAAGGGTTTTGGATAGTGCTTCGTTTGACTTGATAATAGGTAGCTCCTGTGGCAGACTGCCAGGTTACCGCAACTTTGTTGGGATAAATGCCTGTTGATGCGTCAACAACCGGGGCAGATATTCTGCGATAGCCGCTATTGAAAGCTGAAACCTCGCTTATCGAAACCAGGGTATCGCCGGCAGCTTTTACCCAATAGTAATACAAAAAACCAGGGACCCCCGTTTTATCCTTGAATGTAAGAAAGCTCTGCCAGCTGCTGATAGGGATAGCTGAAGAAAAAGTTGAAGAGGAATTCCGGTAAACCTGATACCAGCTTGCTCCCGTCACACTGCTCCAGGTAATATATATTTGGGTTGTGATTGTACCATCAGTTGCATTCACATTTGCAGGAGGTGTAAGATTCCTGAAACCGGTATCCATGCCACCAAGGCCGGTGGTTACTGTGAATGAGGCATCCATTGATGCTTTCACCCAGTAATAATAAATGGTTCCGGCGCTAGCTGTGTTATCAGAGAAGGTTGTAGCAGCTTGCCAGGTAGAAACAGTTGTTGCTGTTTCAGGATTATTCCTGGTATTGCGATATAGCCTGTAAAACGTCGCCCCGGTCACGGTATTCCAGCTTAGTTCAACCCTGTCAGTATAAAGTCCGTCTGTTGCTGTGACATCAGGAGCAGTCACAAAACCAACCCAACCTGAATTTCCTGTGCTGAGATTAGATTCATAACCACCAAATACACTCTTTGCTGCCTTGACATAATAAGTGTAAACAGTAGTCATGGAGGCAGTCATGTCATCGAACGACGTACTGCTTAACCAGATAGGCCCGCTAATATTTATAATATAAGGGTCGGCGCTGCGCCAAACCTGGTAATGAGTTGCTCCCGAACTGGGATTCCATGTAATAGATACCCTGTCGCCAAATTGCCCGTCGCTAGCCTGCACATTAGCCGGTGGAGCAATTTTCATAAATCCCGCGTCGCTGCTGCTATAATCAGATGACCTTTTCCCCGTAGGATACCGCGATGATTTTATGTAATAATAGTAGGTCTCGCCATTGTCTCCGGTGACATCATCAAACGATGTGCCTGAAAGCCAGGTTGTCGGGCTGATCTGTGTATAAACGAGGGAGTAGAAAGGTTTTCTGAATACTGCATAATAGAGGGTTTCCGTGGTGCCGTTTTGCCAAGTGATGGTTGTTTTATTGTCATAAGCGCCATCAGTGGCCTGCACATTGATTGGTGCAGCAGGATTTGCAGGAATGATAACCAGCGTAGGCGACAGCCAGGTATTGTTATTTTCATTGGTTTCATCGATTGCATAGATATTATCAACCAGCATACCAAGGAAGTAAGTTCCAACCGGAATTTCTGGCTGCACCAGGGCAACATCCGTAACGGCCATTTGACTCTGATAGATCAAACCCGGCCCAATGTTTGAGTGGGTGTTCTGTCCAACCAGGTAGTCTACACCTGCAATTAAGTTGTTTGTTGACAGATAAAAGCCACACTTTAGAGATGGAATACTAACCATCGTGTTCGTGTTCTGAAATCCGCAAAGAGCACTAACCAGGGTCGAATTAATGGTAGCACTCCCGCTGCCTGCGAGAAGATCGGGTACATACGAAGGAAGAACTGTTGTTTTCCATATCCCGCGGCCAAAGGTTGAAGCAAAAAGTTGTGCGGGCGTGGTTGAATAATTTATCACCAGGTCTCTGACCTGTGTAAGCGGAAGATTGCTTTTAAATAATTGCCAGCTGGTCATTGTGGAGTCTTTGTAATAGACGCCGGCAGTTGTTCCAACATATAGTCCTTCTTTCGATCCATTCATATAGGCAATCGACATCATGCCAAGTTGAGGAAGGGTGCCCCTGATATTAGTCCAGCTTTCACCCTTATTAACCGATTTATAGACATCTTTTCCCCGTACCATATAAACTATGTTTTCATCGGTAGCATGAGATTCAAACCTGACACCACCATAATTATTGGGACTGGGCAACTCAACCCATGAAGGGCTTGCTGCCAAGGCATTATCGGTACGGAAAAGCCTGCCGTTTGCATATGCAACATAAAGGATGTTCTCATTGGCTCTGGATTGTTCAATGAATTCAATTTTCTGACTTAAATCTGATCCGACTATGTTGTTTGATATTTTTGTGAATGTAACACTTGCCGGGTTACTCTGTTTAATATTGATACTCCTGAATACATCATGAGCACCATAAAACATTTTATTAGGATCAAAATAATCGATCATAAAAGGAGTCTGGAATAATGCTTCCTGGTCGATGCCATGAGACCCGTTTGCTGCCACACCACTAAAATTGGCATATGCAACTCCTCCATTCACCGAACGGGCAACATATCCGATCTGGCTGCTGCCATAGACATAGTTTTGATTTGTTGGATCGAATTTGCAGGTTATTCCATCTCCACCAATTGAGCTATACCAGTTTCCACCATTGGTAACAAAGGTTGCTGCATCCTGGTTGCCAATAATGATGTGGTTCGGATTATTAGCAGCCACATCCATTCTATAACTTGAGCAAATTCTAAGGCCGGTGCTGGAATACACATAATTAGTTCCGTTGTCGGTGTACCAGATACCTGAGTCGTTTCCAATAAAAACCCGGTGTGTAACTGGATGAATCTCGAAAGTGTGCTGATCATCTGCATAAACATCTTCCTGATTAACCCAATTATGGCCTCCATCCGTTGATTTGTAGAAATTTACCATGCCGGCATACATAATGTCTTTATTTTGCGGGTCAATAACAATATCAAGGTTGTAACCACCCTGGCTCTCTTCAGGTATACCGTATACAGTCAATATTCCAAAGTAATCCCCGGAGTTGTTCGATTCAAATATTTTGTAAAAGTGAGAATCTTTAGTGCTTAACAATATGACTTTTTCAGGAGCATTCGCTGTTACACTGATAGCCATCCTGCTTGCATCGGTGGTAAGTCTTGAGGTCCAGGTAGTTCCGAAATCTGTCGATCTGTAGCATGTGTTTTCACTAACACAGTAAACTACTTTGTAATTATTGGGTTTCATCTCCATGTCTGTGATGTAGAAATGGTGCCGGTTAACCCAACTTTGCCCTCCATTACCAGATTGAAAAATCCCCCAACTACTTGCCACAAGGATGCTATCCGGATAATTGGGATTGATAATGATTTTCGATACATAATGATCATTATGACTATCGAGTGCCTTTGAAGTCCAGGTAAGACCACCATCAGCAGACTTATAGATTCCGATTCCTCGGGTAACATGGCTATCCCGATCTCCTGTACCAATATAAATTACATCGGGATCATTTGGTTTTATTGCAATGGCAGAAACACCTAATGCAGCGATCTGGTCGGTATTAAGGCTTTGCCATGATACTCCATTATTTTGCGATACCCACAACCCACCCAGAGGCGCTCCTACATAGATTGTGCTGTTATTGGTAGGATGAAATGCAATAGCCGTAACTCTTCCCTGGCTGGCAGCAATTGTTGTTGGGGCATCGGCTCTGTAGACTGGCTGATCCGGTCCTACAGAAGTCCAATCACCGGTTATAGCCTGTGCGAGGTAAAGCTTATTATTGGCCCTGGCATTGTCGAGGTCTTCCTGAGGCGATCGTATCGTCCCATCAGGATTCACATAGGCCCGTTGATGATCAAGCCAGCGCGCAACCTGCTTATATCCTGAACCTTTCACAGGTGTTTTACCAGCCCAGTACCGGTTGAACTCCTGTTCAAAGTTAATGTAGTTGGTTTTGGTATCCCGCATCTTGGCCATCCAGTAATCAAGGCTGCCCACTTTTCGTGGTAACGGCGCATGGTCTGATTCCTGTCCCCGGCAAATGCCTGCGCTAAAAAACACGATGAGCGCGATAATTAATTTTAATGTGGTTTTCATATTCAAGTTTTTATTGTTTTATTGTTTCCTATTGATTATCATTCCTGGGATTAATAATTATGAGATGTTAATGAGTGGCAGTAGATATCAAATTCTTTAAATTTCCTGGTACATTTCATTGGGCTGTTGTACAGTATTTTGTCATGATCTTTTACATTGGCTTCAATCCATTGGATAAATTCAACGATTTTGTCTTGTTCTCCTTCTGCTGAGATCTTCACATCGGATTCAGAACAGTAATCCATTCTCCCGGTAATGCCAAACGAGTAAGCCGCTTTCATGCAGGCAAACCCGAATCCATCTTCGTAATTCTTGCTTGTAAAACTAATTTCAGTATGCGTCATCATAACCCAATAAATTGCCAGGACGCAAAGATATGGGTACGCTTTAGGGAAACGCAAATTTCAGGGTAGGACAAATGGTAGGACATGCCCTAGATTTTATTTTCGAGGAAGGATGGGAATTGATCTAGATGGATTTCAGGAATTCGGTAAGGTCAGCTTCTGGTGGCAAATCCAGCTTTTTACGCAAACGTTGCCTGCTTTTGTTGGTAGCATCTAATGTAACATTCATCAGGCGCGCAATCTCCCGTGAACTGAGGTTAATGCGGAGGTAAGCAGAAATCCTGACATCATTGTCGGTAAGATGTGAAAAGTGGGACTGTACCCGGTCGAAAAAACCTGGATGAACCTCGTTAAAAGTTATCCTGAACTTATGCCAGCCCTGGTCAATATCTGTATTTGCATTAATAAACTGAACCACTTCATGAAATGTATCTGCTTTCTGGCTCGATTTCAGTTTATCCTTGATTTCACTGAGTATCTCATTTTTGTTTACCAGGCATAAGGTGGAATTGGCAAGTTCAGCATTTTTATGTTCAATCTCAGCATGATGCTTTTCACGCTGAATCCGGTTGATCTGCTTTTCTGCAAAAATCCTGTCTTCAAGCATCCTGTTTTCTGCATCCTTTTTCTCACTCTCCATTTTTGCAAGTGCATGTTCCTGTTTCAATAACAACTGGCTTTGACGAAGATTTTTGGATTTGATCCTGTACAAGGAAAAAATCAGGAGAAGGATTAACGACAAGCTGGCAATGATAGCCATTGCCAGCTTCTGTTTTTTCAGTTTCAGCTCATTGTCGCGAAGTAAAATCTGGTTCTCTTTTTCCTTCTTTTCAGTATTAAAAAGAACCTCAAACCGTGCTATCTGTTCATGCTTTTCTGTGTTGAAAACGGAATCATGAACCACTGAGAATAACCTGAAATATTCGAATGCTTTCTTATAATCTCCTTTTATTTCAGCAATTTCGTAAAGACTTTTATAATTGCGGCTCAGATGGTGGAGTGAATGGTCTTCCTTAGCAATCTTTGCGCTTTCGAGGTAGTATGACTCGGCTTTATCTATCCGACCGGTTTTCCTGAAAATATCCCCTATGTCATAAAGAGTGATAATTTGTGAATTCCTTATTCCGGTCTCCCTGAAAATCTTCAGTGCTTCTTCGTGAAGCAGTATTGCTTCTTTGTATTGCCCTTTTGCTGCCAGGATAGTCCCGATTTCATCTTTCCTCACACCAACCTTGACTACCTGCTTGTATTTGGTGTCGATTGCAAGCGCTTCATTGAGATATTCAAGGGCTTTGCTATAATCTTTAAGATGATACCAGGCCATCCCGATGTTACTTAGTCTTATGGACTGACGGGCTTCAGAGGACGTGTAACTGAGGGCATCCTGGTAAAATTCAAGTGCTTGCTGATGTTTCTCCCACTGGCTGTAAACCATCCCGATATTATTCAGAGATACGGCAATGGCAGTTGAATCCTTTCGTTGCAGGTCAATTTTCAGGGTTTTTTCAAAATATTCAATTGCCTTATCATACTGCCCCCTGAAAAAGTAATTGGTGCCGATATTACTCAGCATGTTGCTGATATCCTCTTTTTTATTAAGCTTTTGGAAAATACTGAGTGCTGCAAAATGCAATTCAAGCGCTTTTTCATAAATTCCCAGTTCCTGGTAACAATAGGCTATATCGGCCAGCCGGTCAGCATAAAAATATGTTGAATCGTTATGTATCATGAATTCAGTATTCGCTGACTGATCATAGAACTCAATGGCTTTCAGAAATTCGTTTTTGTAAAAGTATGCGTCTGCTATGTGCCTTGAAGAAAGAGCGATTGCACTTTTATCTTTTCCTGAATTGCCCAAATCAAAAGCAAGTTCCCCCAAAAATATAGCAGTATCCGGGTTTTCTTCAGCATATTTCTCACTTAAACTGATCAATGTATCCAAAACCTGTGATTTATTGAGCTTCCCAAAATGGTGTTTCAGAAAATCCTTACTGGACTGACCCTGAAGATTCAACGACAATATCAGGGATATTATTAGCAGCGTAGAATATCTCCAGATCATTGCCATAGGAGTATGTTCGTTTAATAATTCGATAATGTTATGTAGCTATGATCTCATTTTGATTTCTTCTGCAGAACGAATAGATCTGCAGTTAAATAAAACGAGACACATGAAAGTATCAGGTCCAATTCATGTAATACAAATGTAGCAAAATACTGCTTGATATTCATGCGGAATGATTAAATTTTTATGATTCTCCCCAACTTTGCCTGCCTCTACTCATTGAATACATCAACTAAAATGGGCCAGAGGACACATTAATTACTTTAAAAATAAAGGTCAATAATCCAGATTTTCTATTGTGACAGGTTTGATCTTGATTTTTAGCGAAATGTATTATCATCACCCTTTGATTCAACAATCGATTCTGACAGCAGAAGGAATTGGACTCATGGACGGTCTGAATATCATCTGTAAAAATTATAAATCTGATTGGAAACGACCTTTGATAAGAATTCCATTCAAAAATGACACGGAGTAATTTGCATAAAACGATCGTTAACATTAAATTAATAGTAATGTAACTTTGTCGAAACAACTATAATAATTAGCCCATTTACCTTTGCTCCTGAATCAAAAACCAGGAGACAAATGAAAAAAAATGTACTATTTATTATTTTTGGACTCATAATTACTATGAGTCTTTTAACAACAAATTTACATGCACAGGCAACCCTTGACACGCTCAGGAATGAGAATTCAACGATTAGAGAAAAAGTTACCGGGATTGAAGAAAGATTGGCAACTGCAGAAGGTGATCTCGCCAAACTTACTAAGATAAAATTGTCGGGTTACATCCAGGCCCAATGGCAAAAATTTGAAAATCCTTCCATCTACCCAACCAATTATTTTTCCGTAAGAAGAGCAAGGGTAAAAGTTACTTATGAGCCTTTAACAGGAGTTGCATTCGTTTTACAACCTGATTTTTCTCCCGGTTCACTTGCCTTGAAAGATGCTTATGCACAGGTCAACGAACCCTGGTTAAAAACTTTTTCACTTTGGGCAGGTCAATTCAACAGACCGAACTATGAAGTTGAATATTCCTCAAGCAACCGGGAAGTGACTGAACGTTCCCTCGTGATTCGTACGCTCTACCCGGGCGAGCGCGCCATTGGGGCAAAGCTGGAAATAGCCCCGCCCAGCATTCCATTAAAGGTGCAATTGGCATTATTTAATGGCAATGACGGATTGACCATCAATGATGCAACCAACACAAATATCAACCCCACCAACAAGGATTACGATAACGGTAAGGATTTCATGGGACGGGCTACTTATGGTTTTAAACTTGGAAATGTGGGTGGACTGACAATCGGAGCCAACGCTTATTATGGTACTATGAAAGCTTCATCGAAAACTACGCTGAAATCAGATTATACTAAAGATGCTTCGGTCATTATTGGTTCCAACCTCAACAGAAACTGGTTTGGAGCCGAACTCCAATTATATCTTGACCTGCTTGGCGGTTTGGCAATAAAAGGCGAATACCTTGCCGGGACAAACAGTTACACGGGCGCTTATGGAACATCCAGTACAACGGGTGCAACAGCTTACTCACTCCACAATGATACACTGACAATGACAACTACAACAACCGCTGCAACAACGGATCGCCCAAACATTATCAAAAATTTCCAGGGCTACTATGTTTACCTTGTAAAGAATATCGGGAAACGTCATCAGATTGCTGTTCGTTATGATTATTATGATCCCAATACCAAATTAAAAGGGACTGATATTGCATCTCTTGATAGCAAAGGCAACCCGGTTTTTGGATACAATGGAAATACTTCTACAACAGACTCAAAGACCACTTATGCTGGTTCAATTCCAGTTGTTGCCACTACAACGATAACGAAAAAGGCCACTACCAATACGCTTTTTAGCGATATATCTGATCTTGCTACACAGACAATTACCCTGGCTTATAGTTATTTCTTTTCCGACAACATCAAATTCATGATCGATTATGATATTGTGATAAATGAAAAAACAGCAGTAGATCCAAAACATATTGTGGATGGACAGCCTGTTGGGAATATCTATAAAAAATATACTGTAAATAATGTTGATGGATGGCTTGATTACAGTAAGGTTATCAAACAGAATATGCTAACACTCCGGCTTCAGGTAAAATTCTAATATCTTTGTTAATTATTTAAACGATATAATATGAAAAATAAAATGAGATTTTCAGCAACGTTAGGTATTATACTGATTGCCGTTTTCGGAGCTGCCTTTATGCCGGCATCTAAGAAGATCACAATCAAAGGTTCTGACACGATGGTCATTCTTTCACAAAAATGGGCTGAAGTCTATATGAAATCCCATCCTGAAGTTGTATTACAGGTCACGGGAGGTGGCTCCGGTACCGGAATCTCAGCTTTAATAAATGGTTCAACTGACATTTGTAATTCCAGCCGTCCGTTGAAACCTTCAGAAATGGATAAACTGAAAGATCGTTATGGATCTATGGGAATCGAAGTACCCTGCGCAAAAGACGGGATAACCATTTTTCTTAATTCATCTAATCCTGTAAAGGAGCTTAGCATAAAACAGTTAAGTGGCATTTTTTCCGGTAGAATCAGAAATTGGAAAGAAGTTGGTGGCCCGGATAGTGATATCAAACTCTACGGTCGTGAAAACAGCTCAGGTACTTATGTTTTCTTCAAGGACAATGTTGTGAAAACTGATTATGCTCCAAGTTGCCAGACACTTCCCGGAACCGCTGCCGTTGTTAATGCAGTAAAAAGCGATAAATATGGAATCGGTTATGGTGGCGCAGCATATGCTGTGGGCGTGAAACATTGTAACGTAAAAAAAGATGATAAAAACGCTGCTTATGCCCCGACACCCGAGACAATTAAAGCCGGAACCTATCCTATTACCCGTTACTTATACATGTACCTGACGAACAGACCAACTGGTGAGATTAAAAAGTTTATTGACTGGGTTTTGAGTTCTGATGGACAGAAGCTTGTAGTCGAGCTTGGGTATTTCCCGGTCAAGTAATGAGGTTTTAGCTTAGGAGCTCTCAGGTAGTACTGATTTGTTGGTACTGCCTTTTTGATTATACTAAAGATATGGATTTGGAAAACACACAAGATAATAACTATGACCATCCCATAGGAGAATCTAATATGGAAGATCCTGTCATTCAGGAAAATGACGGGAAGAAAAATGATTTCTATTTCACTGAAGACAGCCTGAAGAAAAAATTCAGGCTTAGTGAATTTCTGTCTGAGAAGCTGATCTCAGGTATTGCATTCATGACAATTGCGATTATCATCCTCATCTTTCTTTTTGTCTTTAAGGAAGCGGTACCAATTTTCTATTCGAAAAGCCTGAAAAAAACCGAGTTGACCAGCACCGGCCAGGGACCGGAAAGATATGGTGAAACCTCTACAGAGAAACCAGCTCAGCAACCAGAAAGATATACCGGCAGCGAAGAGCAAAAGCCGGAGCGCTATGGTGTCACTGAAGACTCAACACAAACTCAATTGGCGCATGACCAGGATTCAGTTCTTTCTCAAGTACCTGCAGTTCTTGCTTCGGGCACTGATAAGGCCACATTCAGAGGATTGCTGGGAAAAGAGTGGTATCCTGTTTCCGACAATCCCCGTTATGGGTTGGTTCCACTTTTTTGGGGAACTCTTAAGATCACACTGATTGCTATATTATTTGCTGCTCCGATCGCAATTTTGGCAGCCTTATTCTGTGCTGCTTTTGCATCGAAATGGGTAAGAGAAATAGTTAAACCTGCAATTGAGATCCTGGCAGGATTTCCTTCGGTAGTAATTGGTTTCTTCGCCCTGATGGTAATGGCTACTTTCTTCCAGCATGTGTTCGGTTATGATACCCGGTTAAATGCTTTTGTAGGAGGCGTTGCCATGGCGCTTGCTGCAATTCCGATCATATTTACAATCACGGAAGATGTCATGTCTTCAGTTCCATCAACGTATAAAGAAGCAAGCCTGGCACTGGGTGCATCAAAATGGCAGACAGCTTTTTTTGTCACTCTGCCTGCCGCAACACCCGGGATTTTTGCTGCTGTCCTGCTGGGAATCGGGCGAATCTTCGGGGAAACCATGATCGCTTTAATGGCTACCGGAAATGCTGCAATGATGGGTTTGAATCCATTTGAATCTGTAAGAACACTGGCTGCCACGATTGGTGCAGAAATGGCAGAAGTAGTCTTTGGAGATACTCACTACAGCGTATTATTCCTGATCGGAGCATTGCTGTTTATTTTTACATTCATCATTAATGCAGTCGCCGAGTTTTATGTGAAAGGAAAATTAATGACCCACTTCCAGGGAAAAACATCATGAAGAAACTGAAAAGACTTGAAGGCGGACTGATGATGGGTGCAACAGCATTTGCTGTAGTACTTATCATTGCTGTTATCATCATCATCCTTACGGTGATCATTATCGGAGGAAAAGATCAGATATCATGGAAATTCCTGACAACCTTTCCTGAAGACGGTATGACTAAAGGAGGAATTTTTCCCGCCTTATTCGGAACGGCACTGATGGTTCTTATCATGTCGGTGGCTGCGGTTCCTTTCGGAACAATTACAGCCATCTACCTTTCAGAATATGCACACGAAAAGTCTGCTATTGCTAAAACTGTCAGGTTTGCGACAAAAACATTGGCAATGGTACCTTCTATTATTTTCGGGCTTTTTGGACTAGGTTTTTTCATCAAGTTTGTTGGAGGAGGGATGGATCACTTTTTTCTGGACGGGAAGTTAAAATGGGCACAGCCGAATATCCTCTGGGCCAGTCTTACGATGGCTTTGCTGACATTACCGGTGATTATTGTGTCGGTGGAAGAAGCGATCCGCACTGTACCACGGGAGTTACGTGAAGCAAGTCTTGCATTAGGTGCTACCAAATGGCAAACCATTCTTCGTGTCGTGCTACCCGGCTCCCGTTCCGGCATACTGACCGGAACGATCCTCGCAATCTCAAGAGGAGCCGGTGAAGTCGCTCCTATTCTTTTTACAGGTGCAGCATATTACCTGGCTACGCTTCCTGTTTCACTCAGCGATCAGTTTATGTCGCTGGGATATCACATTTATATCATGTCAACCCAATCATCGAATGTTGATCAGACATTACCAATTCAGTTTGCAACGACACTCGTACTGCTGATGCTGACTTTTGTTTTAAATTTAACTGCTGTTATTATTCGTGCAAGACTGAGAAGGGCACATTAGTTCAGGGATAATTAAAATGTTTATTACAATGTACTGGCAAATTCAAAAAAAGTAATTTACGATTAGACGATTTTCGATTTTAGAATGAATTTTTTGAGTTACGATTTTCGATTCTTTATATTTTACTCATAGATCGTCAATCCCCAAATTCAATCGTAACTCGTAAATCGTCTAATCGTAAATTTGGAACTGTTGCTCAATCCTTACTATTACTAATTAATGAAAGAAACCAAAATAAAAACAAGTGATGTGACCCTCTTCTACGGGACAAAAATGGCTTTGAACAGTGTGTCAATAGAAATACCCGCAAAACAAGTCACAGCATTCATAGGACCTTCGGGATGTGGAAAGTCTACTTTCCTGCGTACGCTGAACAGAATGAATGACCTGATCCCAGGTGTTAAGATCACCGGGGAAGTGCTGATCGATGGTTTCGATATTTACAAGAAGCAGGTTGATGTGGTGAACTTAAGAAAAAAGATCGGGATGATCTTTCAGAAATCAAATCCCTTTGCAAAGTCAATTTTTGAAAATGTCGCTTATGGCCCAAGAATCAATGGGATCAAAGATAAAAAACAACTCCAGGAAATTGTCGAATTGTCCTTGAACCGGGCAGCAATCTGGGATGAAGTAAAAGACCGCTTGCACGATTCTGCTTTGGGATTGTCGGGCGGCCAGCAACAAAGACTTTGCATCGCCCGCACCCTGGCTGTAAATCCTGAGATCATCCTGATGGATGAACCAGCCAGTGCACTCGACCCGATTTCGACATCCAAGATAGAGGAATTGATATTCAAGTTAAGAGATCAATACACCATCATCATTGTGACCCACAACATGCAACAGGCAGCCCGCGTCAGTGATTATACAGCTTTCTTCTATATCGGAGAACTTATTGAGTTTGGAAAGACAAAAAAAATATTTACCAAACCGGAAAAGAAACATACGGAAGAGTATATTACCGGGAGGTTTGGATAAGAGTCGAAAGTCGAAAGTTATAAATAACCCCAATAAACAGGTAAATTATGGAACGTCATTTTGAACAGGAGCTGGAGAAGTTAAATAAACGATTGACTAAGATGGGAAATCTTGTTGCTTCCCAGGTGCATCAAACCATGAATGCCCTGATTGAATGCAATACGGAACTTGCCCGGCAAATCATTGATAATGATAATCTTGTAGACGATCTGGATGTCAAAATTGACAAGTTGTGCCAGCGGATATTTGCCCTTACGCAACCGGTTGCAACTGATCTTCGGCTGATAATGTCGTCTCTTAAAATCAATAATGACCTTGAAAGGATGGGAGATCACGCAGTTGGCATTGCGAAGAAAATTGAAGGTTTAAGCGATTATAAGGATATCTTAAAGGATTTGAATGTTGATGAACTTGCAGCCGCTACAGATTTGATCGTAAGGGATGTGACCAATATCCTGAATTCACGGAATATTGTTTTTGTAAAAGACATTTTTGAAGCCAGTTTTTCAATCAAGGAAAAGGTTCATACAGTGTCATCCCGGATATTAGAAGCCATGACACAGAAAACAGATGTTATTGTGGTGGCTACCAACCTGATCATGATCCTTTCCCAGATTGAACGGATTGCTGATTATTCTACAAACATTGCTGAGTCAATTGTTTTCCTCGTAGAAGGGAGAATAATCAAACATTCCAGAAGACCCGTTGAACTGGATAGCGATTCGGGAGTTAATTTGATTTCGGAAGAGTAAAAGCAAAGGTGCTTCCTACCCCAGGCGTGCTTCTTACATTGATTGTTTGATCATGCGCTTCAAGAATGTGTTTGACGATAGCCAATCCTAATCCCGAACCTCCCTGCTCGCGTGACCGGCTTTTATCAACCCTGAAGAATCGTTCAAATAATCGGGGAATATCCTTTGGTTCAATTCCAATACCATTATCAGTTATTTCAATCAACAGGTTCTCATCCATATTAAATAAACTGACTTTGGTGGATCCGGTCTTTTCATTACCATATTTAATTGAATTATCAATCAGGTTGATCAGTACCTGCCTGATACGTTCTTTATCGGCGCGAACCAGAATTGGCTTATTATACTCTTCCCGAAAATGAATTTTTATTCCTTTTTTTCCTGCTTTTGTTTCGAGAAGATCCATTACTTCCTTCGTTAAATTGGCAATATCAAACCGGGTAAGATTGAGTTCCAGCTCTCCGGATTCATATCGTGAAATGGCTTCCAGGTCTTCGATAATGGAAATCATCCGATCGATATTTTTTTCGGTCCGGGAAAGGTATTCACGGTTAATCGAGTTGTCGGCCAACCCGCCTTCCAGTAAGGTCATGGTATAGCCCTGGATATTGAACAGGGGAGTCTTCAGCTCATGTGAAACATTACCAAGAAATTCGCGACGGTAATTTTCCAGTTTCTGTAGTTCTTCTATCTCTTTTTTTCTATCCTGCACCCAGGATAAAACTTCCTCATTGACATCTGAAATAACATCTTTATTGAGATCAATCTCTTTTCCTTTATTCCCTTTCTGTGTCTTGGTAGTACGGATGGTTTTGTAAATCAACCTGATCTTTTCGTAGATGAACTTTTCCAGGATGTACCGGTAGATAAAAAAGGAAAGAAGAAAAACTCCAAGATCAGTAATTAATAAAGGAAGAAATTGGATTTCTTGATGAAGGAGGGAAGCGGAACAAATATAAAAGATGGATAACGCAAGAACGATCGAAATCGAATTAACCAGGGTCCATGAGTTGGGACTAAGATTTCCTTTAGATTTTAAATTTATAGCCAACGCCTTTTATTGTTTTTATGCAATCAAGTTCAAGTTTCTCCCGTATTCTCCGGATATGAACATCGATGGTTCGTTCGCCGACAATAACATCATTCCCCCAGACATTTTCAAAAATTTCTTCTCTGCTGAAAACTTTGTTGGGCTTTGATGCAAGTAAAGACAGCAGTTCAAATTCTTTTCTTGGAATGGAATATTCCCGGCCGGATTTTAGAATAATATATTTTTCACGATCAATAATGATATCACCAACGACCAATTGCCCTTCCGGTTCTTCGGTTTCCGGTGTTCTGCGAAGTAAGGCGTTGATCCTGCTCATGAGCACCTTAGGCTTTACCGGTTTTGTGATGTAATCGTCGCCACCGGCGTCCAATCCGGCAATTTGCGTGAAATCTTCGGCACGGGCGGTCAGGAAAGCGATAAGGGTTGGTTTTAGCTCCGGGATCTTTCGGAGTTCCTGACAAACTTCAATCCCATCCATACCCGGCATCATGATATCCAGGATGATTAAATGAGGCGTGATTTCCTGTGCTTTGATAATAGCATCTTTGCCGTTATTACAAGTCCAGAGAGTATACCCATCTTTCCTGATATTGTACCCGACAAATTCGAGTATATCCGGCTCATCGTCAACAAGTAGTATCCTGAATTCCTTTTTGTCCATGTATCTCCCTTAGGTTCAAAAGTAGAAAGAAATCATGACAATGGTATTAACAAATTGTTAATTAGGGAAGTTAATTAATTTTCACACCAAATTGCTACTTTCACAGTCCGAAGTTCTCACTGTTCATCGTGATGTCAAAAAGGGTGGCCTCATAAGGATCCAGCATGAATTCATGCAGCGTGGTTGTGTCACCTGTCTTACGGCTGGTCGATAGCAGGACTTTTCCAAACACGTGTTCCTGAAGCCTGATCCGCTTTTTGTTTGCTGTGAAATTAAGGATCACGATCAACTGTTCCTCCTCTGTTTTCCTGATATAGGCCAATATTCCCTTCATCCCATTAAGTAATGGTATCCATCTGCCGTCGCGAAGTGCGATATGTTTTCTTCTCAGCCGGATCAGCGAACGGTAAAGATTAAGCAATGAACCTGTTTCCAGTGCCTGTTTTTCGACGTTGATCTGATTATAATCCGGGTTTACGGGAAGCCAGGGATTCTCGCTGCTGAAGCCGGCATTTGGTTGTGACGACCACTGCATAGGTGTCCGTGCCCTGTCCCTGCCAGTGAATAAAGGCCAATACTTATGACCAAGCGGATCACGGATCTGCTTTCGACTGATTCTTCCATTCTTCATTCCGATCTCTTCGCCATAATATATAAAAGGAGTTCCTTTCAATGTCAGGAGGAGAAATGCGGCTACTTTGGCTTTTTCCAATTTATGTCTACGCCAGCTGAACCTGTCGATATGCCGGAAAAGATCATGATTCGACAGCACTTGGCAGGGCCAGCCCTGTTCAGGGATTCTTTGGTACCATGATGAAATACACTTGTAGTATTTCCAGGCATTCCAGGTACTGAAGATAAGTGAAAAGTCAAATGCAAGGTGGATCCCTTCCCCATCCGCAAGATAACTTGCTGATACTTCAGGATCCCCGGGTGGCAATGTGATAATTTCGCCAACTGCCGCACGTTCTGCATAAGTGTCAAGCAATTGCCTCAGCTTACTTGCTATTTTGATGGATTTCGGCCTATTCCGGAAATAGATGTTCTTATGGATAAATGGGATGCCCGGTAAAATAGGGTTATTCCTGAATTTTTTGTCCTTCACGATAAGGTTTATGGCATCCAGTCTGAAACCATCCACTCCAAGGTTGAGCCAGAACTTCATTTCTTCAAAAACCGCTTTAGCCATCTCAGAATTCCGCCAGTTCAGATCCGGCTGTTCCCGGAAAAACGAGTGCAGGTAATACTGCCCGGTCTTCGCATCAAATTGCCAGGCAGAACTTCCGAAGGCTGCTTTCCAGTTGTTCGGTGGATGATTGCCGGTTCCGTCTTTCCAGATATACCAGTCGCGCTTGGGGTTTGACTGTTGAGCCCTGGATTCAAGGAACCATGGATGCAGGGAGGAGGTATGATTCAGGATCATGTCCATGATGACACGGATCCCAGATCCATGGCATGTTTCCAGCATCTCATGGAAATCAGCCATCGACCCGTATTCAGGATTGATCCCCCTGTAATCGGAGACATCATATCCAAAATCAAAATTTGGTGAGGTATAGATAGGAGAGAGCCAGATGGCATCAATCCCGAGATCCGCCAAGTATTTGACCTTCAAGATGACCCCCCGGAGATCACCGATCCCGTCACCGTTGGAATCAAAAAAACTCCTTGGATAAATGTGATAGATCACCCCATGCTTCCACCAATTCCAGGTTGATTCATGAATTTCGGGAGTCACCATGCACCTGCTAATCCAATGTTGGTTACAAACTCGTCAAGGATTACTTTTTTGGAATAGGACTCTGAACGTTTTAAAGCGGCAATCTTCATGCTGTATTGTACCGGTTTGTCGGAGAAGAATTCGATTGCACAACCGGCCATTTCAGCCTGATCATTGACAAGATACCCGCTGACTTTATGCTGTATGATATCCCTCGGTCCTTTGGATTCGTAAGAGATAACGGGAAGTCCGCAGCTGATGGCTTCAAGTACCACACAACTGAAGGTGTCAAACCGGGAAGGCAGCACCAGGATATCTGCTGATGAATAGACCATTGGAAGTTCGTCGTGTGCTACCCAACCCAGGAACTGTGCCTCCGGTATGGCTTCCCTCAGGCTTGCCTCTGCAGGGCCGGTACCTGAAATTATCAGGGTCAGTCCTGGGACCATATTCCGTACCTGCCGGAACAAAGCCGGCAACTCCATCACACCTTTCTCATGGCTTAACCGGCCGGCAAACAACATGACAGGTGTTCCTGCTGATACGCCAAACAACTCATCCCTTCTGTTTTCCATGGCCCGGAAATAGTTCTCCGCCCAGTGTGCTGTCAGGAATACCCGCCGATGGTCAATTCTCATCTCCTTGCCTGATAACCATTCCTGCTGTTCAGTATTAAGCACGAAAAGCCCGTCATACCTGTGATAGTAGAAACGAGCCAGTCGGCGGATATGAGTGAGACCTGCCTGTTCCATTTTCATCACACTCCTAGCAAACATGATCCAGTCTGTATGCAGGAAGAAAAATGTTTTAACGGAAAACATTTTTTTCAGGTACAGCGCTGCGAACCCCATGGGTCCTTCCGTGGAGCAGATGATACGATCGTACCTGTACTGCCTGAAAATTCGTCGGATTTCACGATAATTGGGTATCCTGATCGGTTGATTCTGGTAGAATGAGAAGGTAAACTCAGTCAATGGCTTTATGACAAAAAGATGATTGTCGGGAGCAAGGGTGCTGCTAGAAACCATGATGTCGATTGGGAGATCCCTTTCCTTGATCTCCCTGTGCATTGCCTGCAATACCATGGAAATCCCATTGTGATCATCATAGGTGTCAGTCAGCCAGAGAAGTCGTTTTCCCTCTTTATCACTTTTACGGATTCTGCTTTTTGAATGACCAAACAGCTTTTTTATCATGCTTTTCCTCTTGGTTGAACGTTTATGGGTTCCGGCTATTTCAGGAATTATCTATCAGCAGAATTTCAAGGAGATAGTCAAGGTCAGTATGATCGGAAAAATCGAAATCCCGTTTGATAAGAAAATCAGGAATGACAAACATGCCACGAAGTGTGGGCGGATTGATCTCTTTACTGCAACGCTTGTAGGATAAAGCGTGTTTCTTTAAACTTTTCATAGTGTTTTGAATTGTAAATGCATTTTGTTGGATGCAAATCTCTGCAATTCTCAGGTTCATTCGGATGTGTATACGGCTGAATTAATGGTTTGTTAACAGTTGTTTAATGATTTTATAATGAGGATTTTAAGTTAACAGTTTATAATCAGTTTACCTTTGCTGCAGCCATGAAACAAAAGCCATTACCAAAGCGCGATGTTGATGTTGTTATCATATCCGATGTTCATCTCGGAGCTTTTGGATGCCATGCAAAAGAGTTGCTGAAATACCTTCGCAGCATCCATCCGAAAATGATCATACTTAATGGCGATATTATTGACATCTGGCAATTCAGGAAAAGTTATTTTCCGAAATCCCACCTGATGGTAATACGTTACCTGACCGGGCTGATTGCAAAAAACACAAAGGTTATTTACATCACAGGAAATCATGATGAACTTTTGCGGAAATTCGTCAAGATCAATGTCGGCTCTTTTAAACTGGTCAATAAGCTGCTGATCGATATTGATGGGAAGAAGACCTGGATATTCCATGGTGATATCTTTGATATAACCATGCAGTACAGTAAATTCCTTACAAAGTTGGGTTCCACAGGGTATGATATCCTGATCCTGCTGAACAATTTTGTCAATTTTGTATTGACAGGACTGGGGAAAGAGAAGATCTCCTTTTCCCGGAGGGTGAAGCAGAGCGTAAAAAAAGCCGTCTCCTACATTGGCAAATTTGAGGAAACCGCCGCTGAAATTGCAATTTCCAAGGGGTATTCCCATGTCATCTGTGGCCATATTCACCAACCTGAAATGCGGACAATCCGTTCTGCTTCCGGAGAAGTAATGTATCTCAATTCAGGTGATTGGGTTGAAAATCTTACCTCGCTCGAATATCACCAGGGCAACTGGCGGATCTATTCTTACAGGGATGACATGGGTTTAAGTGATAATCCGGATTCCGCTGATCAATTTGAATCTCCCAGCCAGAAAGAGATTTTTACAAATCTGCTGGAGGAATTCAAACTATCAAAGACCGATCATCACATAGGTTTCTTCTCTAACTGAACAATGTTCTTTGGCCGTTTCGTGTTTCGTTCCCTAAGGATTTCAGCATACCTTTGATAAACATCATCAACAATCTCTTCCCAGGGATGGTAAATGGACTTTCTTGCTCCATCACCAACTTTCTTTATTACATCCTGATGCTTCATTAATTCACTGATTTTTTTTACAAGGGATTCCGATTCATTTTCTATTAAAAATCCATTCACTCCATCAATCATTCCTTCTGAAGAGGAACTGTTTTTTACCACGATTGAAGGGATACTGAAGGCTGCTGCTTCCTGAATAACCAATGGTGAGTTGTCATAAATTGAAGGAAAGAGGAACAGATCTGAGGCTGCATAAACATTTTTTAACTCATTACGGTCAGTTAATACGCCAAGAAATATTACTGTTTCTCTAAGGTTATATTGTTTGACAAGTTTTTTCATTTCCCTGGCGGCATAACCTTCCCCTACAAAGACCATTTTGAATTTCTTCTTATCGGCATGAAGAACTCTCAAGGCTTCCATAATAAGTCTTACATTCTTTTCCCAACGATGCTGGCCGACAAAAAGCATTACAAATTCATCAGGATTTGCATCAATCATTGCCAACCCTTTTTTCCGGAATTTCATGATGTGAGTTTTCTCCGGAATTTCCATATCCGTGCCGTTGCGCATTATTTCAAAAGAACCGTCATATCCGTATTCTTTTAATGTTTGTCCGGTAGCCTTATTGGGAACCCATACCAGATCTGCCTTGTTATAAAAATCCAGGGTCATGTTCATCATGAAATCGATGATCAGATCATTGTTTATCACTTTTTTAAAATCATCACGGTATTTTGTGTGGAAAGTCGTTACCAGCGGAACATTCATTTTTCGCGCCAGTTTTTGAGCAACCATTCCGCTGATAAATGGACAATGCGCATGGAGCAGATCAAATTGCTGATTTTTGATCGATTGTTTGAACTTGATATCAACAATAGGTAACCCAACCCTGTACGGGTTCATGCCGGGCAATAGGATGGACTTGAAACGGTAAACTTTATAGTCCACATGGTCCTTGTAATCTTTGACTTTCGGAGCAACGAGAACGCTTTTCCCGTACTTCTGATTCAACCAATGTGTGTAATTGTGGGCGGTCATCCCAACGCCATCCATAATAGGAAAATAGGAATCACTGAATTGACAGGTTGTGATCTTCATAAATCTGTTTTTTACAAAGATATTAACCTTAATTATGAAGAAGCTTCAATTAACGGTTTGGTAATAAAGACTTAATATTCTTGAAATATCAGATCAGTCCGGTTATCCCGTGTTAATTGGGTCATTTTTGCAACTTTTTTTAAAATCAAACAGTTTCATTAAAACATAAAGCATTATTGATAGCTAAACCCCATCAGTTTTTTCAGCTTCCTGAGATACTTTTTTGCATTCGTATTACCAGGATTCCGGTTGAGTGACTCCTTATAAGACCTGGTAGCCTGACAAAAATTCCCTTGAACGAAATAAGCTTCTCCGAGGCTGTCATATACATTGGAAGATTCAGGGTGTTCTTCAATATTTAGTCTAAAGAGCGCAATTGCTTCATCAATCTTTCCTTTATTCAGATATTCGTAGCCAACTGCATTGATCTGTTGTTCAGTAAAGAGAAGAATTGTTGGATCGCTTTTTTTGAGGGCATGGTAGTAAACGATTGACTTGAAAACCCCTTCCTTATCCATGTATTTCTTGAATTGAGAATCCATGAGTTTGTCTATAAGCCAGCGCTTTCTTAAATCACATTTCGGGCTGGTACAAAAATAGATTGGCAGATGATTCTGATCTGGCTTACAGTATTGGTTAGTAAACGTACCTTTCTGTTCTACGCTGGAAAACAGCTCCTTCAGCAGATCAGGGGAGACTCCGATCGAGATATATTTTCGCTTGAATTCAGGTTTCATTAAAGTCTGATAATAAAACCAGCCATGTGTCGATATTGGTTCCGGCAAACCATATTTTGTCCTGTAAACATGTATAGCGCTCGCCTGACAATAGTTTCCTGTTATAATGCCAGTTTTATTCTTGTCTGCCGGAGGACCGGAGTGATAAACAATTGCAATTCCTTTCACCATTTCCTCCCATCCGAACCGATCTGCAAACCAATGTGGTAATAGTCCCTGGGAACCACTGCTGGTCTTAATGCCTGCATCGACACCTACATTTGATGTATAGCTCACTAGTCGATCAACGGGCAGGATTGGCACTGCCAACAGAAGGAGTGGAAGGCTGCCGATGAAATAAACAATTGGGATTGCGGCCCGGGCAATTTTCACCGTTGGTTTTCCGGGGTTAAGGCTGCCCATGTATTGTTCGATCCTTATTGAACCTATGGGAATCAACACTGCATAGAGCGGCATTAAAAAGTAGAAGGGTGAATGAAGAAGGAAGAATATAAGAAAAAGAACTATATAACAAATGCCAAAGAAACGATATGTTTTCCATTTCGGGGAGAACAGGAGTATAATGAGAGCCATAAACCATACGGGGAATGAAAGAACGTTGTTCGGTATGATCTGATTCCATATAAAAGCCGGGAAAGATGCCTTATATGACATTTCACCCGTGTACTTTGTTGCGAAGTCCAGAAAGTACCAGTTCTGCTGGAATTGCCATACAATAAAAGGAATGACAAAAGGAACAATAATGCCACCTGCAATCCATAACCACCTGCTTCTTAACCATATTCTTTGGGGGACAAGCAGCAGCGAAACAATCAGGGCCAGCGGAAGGAAGAGAATGGTAACTTTGTTTAGCATCCCTATACCGATAAATGTTCCGGTGAGAATCGCCCAGCGGGGGTCGTCTTCTTTCAATGCCCTTACAACTCCATAGAGCGCTGTTACCCATATCAGATGCCCGGGAGCATCATAAGTAAAAACCGATGCAGCCGGTACCAGTCCGGCAAACAGAAGGAATATACCTGTCAGCAGGATTGCATAGACTTTCCCTCCCAACTTCATAGTGATCAGACAAGCAATACCCATTATACCTGAGCAGCAAAAAGAAGAAGCCAGATGAATCGTCGTGATCGAATAACCGAACAGAAATGTGAAAAGCCTTAAATACAGCGGTGTAATGGGGAGCATATCCAGATTGTGAAATGTCCACAAGTCTCCAATTGTAATGTAATACAGTTCGTCGCCATGAAATCCGTAATCCCGTAAAAGAAGCTGGAATATGACGCAGGCACACATGAGTAATAATACAAGTATTGTTTCTGATTTTAGGAATATACGATTGCCTCTTGTCTGCAAATTCTTAATGAAACGGTCAGATAATAAGTTTGAAATGCGAAAGGAAATCATAAGTTTCAAAATTTTTGAAAAAGTTTATAACCTGAAAAAATGCTGGAAAGAAATCTGTTTTATCATTGAAATTATCTTTGTGATTTCATTCATGAAATTAGGATTAATAATTGGAATAACAAGGATTTTTGTCCTTTCTCAGAACCAGGCAAAAATGAATCCGTCAAAAACGAGTAACATCATGACTTAGTGCCTGAGTGGTAAAAATTGAATAACCTTAAAAATTCAATCGTCTGCCTGCCGGTAGGCAGGTAAATAGTAATTGTTTTATGTAATATCCTTAAATTTTTAGAAACGAATTGATATTGCGATTCAAGGGGTAATTTAGTTGGATGCTTTAATGATGAATTTGCTTTGAATCTTAAAGAAAATTACACGGAGTTTCACAGAGTAGACACAGAGTTTCACGGAGCTAGAAAGAACAGATATATTTGAATTTAAAGGTTTGTAAATTGACTCTGTGGTTCTCTGTGTCAACTCTGTGAAACTCGGTGTAATAAATGGATAATAAAAAATAGCATATTTATATTTTATGGATCATTCTGCAGGAAAAAGTTAAAATTTTAAACAGACTCTTAAATTTGAACAATATTTGAAATCCAGGTTTATTATTATAGCAGGAGTATTCCTCATCTAGATAACGAACTCATATTTCATAGATAAAAATATAGCCAGCCACAAACGAATAACATAACCATTTTCCAAAAACTGTTTTTAACTTCGGTGAAATTTCTTCAGTATGAAATTCACAACGCTAGTATCACACGATTTTCAGCATATTTATCCGGTTTATTTGGCGCTGGGTTTCGGGATTATATTATCATTTCTAACTTTCTTGCTACAGGCACAAACGAAAGCAGATGAGTACAACGAAATATCCTTACCAAACGGATGGCGTCTGAGTCCTGCCGGAAATCAGATCCTTCTGGGCGATCTCCCGCTCAATATTGCTGTAACACCCGATATGAAATATGCCGCGGTAACAAACAACGGCCAGGGCAAACAATCCGTGCAACTCATCAGCATCAGGGATCAGAAACTGCTCGATACTTACGAAGTCGGAAAATCCTGGTTAGGCCTGGTCTTCAGTGATAACGGAAAGAGCCTCTATGTATCCGGTGGAAACGACAACTGGATCGTACACTTTGTTATCCAAAACAAAAAATTGGTTTGCCATGATACCATAAGACTCGGAAAACCATGGCCAGAAAAAATTTCTGTTGCAGGTATCGCTGTCGATGAAGCCGGACACCGCATCTATGCAGTAACAAAGGAGAATAATTCATTGTATGTTGCAGACAATTACACCAATAAAATATTAAAACAAATTTCCCTCGGTGGCGAAGGATATACTTGTCTTTTATCACCAGATAAAAAGCACCTGTATTGTAGTTGCTGGGGCTGCGATAAAATTGTGATCTTGAATACTGGCTCATTGGAAATTGAAGGCAGCATCGCGGTTGGTGATAATCCCAACGATATCGCCATCGACCGACAGGGCAAAACTCTTTTTGTTGCCAATTCCAATGATAATTCAGTTTCTGTGATTGACCTTTCGCGAAAAATGGTCATCGAGATCCTGAATTCAGCGCTTTTCCCGGGCGCTCCAACGGGATCGACGACAAACAGTGTGGCGCTGAGCAGGGATGACAGGACGCTGTATGTGGCCAATGCCGACAACAATTGTCTTGCCGTTTTTGATGTATCAAATCCTGGTCATAGCAGTAGCCTGGGATTTATCCCTACGGGCTGGTATCCTACCTGCGCACGTGTAGCTGACCAGAAAATATTGGTGGCAAATGGCAAAGGACTTTCTTCATTGCCAAATCCC
>CAIWTA010000306.1 GCA_903915465.1 uncultured Bacteroidales bacterium
ATTAAAACAATGCAAAATTATAGATTTTCAATAAGCGGGAGGAAAAGGGTTTCATCTTTTTTTATGGGACTGGAACGCAACTCAGGCATTGATTCAAGGAAAGTGAGTGAGCCTTCTCACAGATGAATTGAGAATCCAATATTAACATGATTTTCCAACTGAAGATTTTTACTGATTTTTTCTTCATATAAGATCCTTGTCTGGATGCTGGTTTTGATAAATTTATTTATTTTGATACAGAAAAGATTTTTCAGGGAAATGTCTATCGGGGATAAATAATTTTTAAAAAGAAGAAGGTCACAATTCCAGTGTATTTTTTTAAAAAGGTCTTTATCAACCAGGAACCGGACACTTAATCCATATTCAAAACGATGGTTCTTGCCTTTCGGGATTCCATAAAAATCTGAAACGTTCAATTTTTCAAAAATACTCCGGTCTCTGAGATAAGTAAATTTTGCGCTGGATAGCCCAAGATTCAGATCACCGAAACCGGGCCAGGAATGGCCTATGCCAAACGAAAAAATCATTGTCAAAGGCGTCATAAAAGACGAGCTCAGCACCTTAATTGGTTTCCCTTGATCATCAGTATTATATTCAAAATTATTGAACAGCCTTGAAGAGATCTCCGAGCTGAAAGTAAGATTCCATTTTTTATGGAGATTCACGGAAAGACGAGTTGCAAGAGTGGTTTCATCAGGATGAATCTGGGTGATACTATCAACAAAAACCTGAAATCCCAAATCATGAACCAGGATGTTTGATATGCAGAAGGAACTGTCTTTGCTGAGTGAAAACTGATATTTCAGCGATTGCAGGAAAATCAGATGATCGGCTTTTTTATCATGGTTCCAGTTAAGAAATTGAAACGCGCTGAGAGATAAAAAATAATCCAGATCCTGCGAAAACCGTGCACGGATCAGTTGTTCAGGGTTCCTGAGCGAATCAGGAGTCCAGATGATCGGGATATCTCTTAACAAGGAATCCTGTGCTAAAGAACTGATCCCTATTAAACTGTACAAAGCCAGGAGTACCCATTGTTTCTTGCCATTTCCCCACAACCCCTCGTGCTATTAAATTGTTATTCCTTTTCCCTTCAATTCATTTTCATTTTTCCGCTCTTCTGCAAATCCCACGATTTCTGTACATCGACATTCAGAGAGATAACCCTGATTTTGACATTGGTGTTGTTTTTTGCTGCTTCATTTATGCAGAACAAGCGTTCATTCAGCTTTCCGATGTATTTTGCCCAGGTAAAGATCACAGTATAATCGTAGCCCGCGGCATTCATTGTCTGTGTGGCCTGCGCGTTAAGAGGAATTAAAAAAGGAATCACGGACAAGAATTTACGTGATTCATCGATTCTGTATATTGTATCCGTCTTCAATTTTTTAATATATGCAACTGCAGACCATTGACAGCTTGTGGAATCTTTGTAATTCATCAGAAGTCCTTTGTCATTGAATACAATTGCGCTTAAAAAGGCTTTTTTGTAAAGGCTGTCTTTTAAAAATTTTGTATACGAGGCAGAATCTTTGAACATGTAAATATTGTCTGTATTCTGCCCTTGTTTTTTTGCATAGGCAAGAATACTTTCGGGGGTCTCGGTTTTGGGCGTTTTAATACCATATTTCCACATGGCGATTTGTTTGCATCCTGTGGTCAGAAAAAGAACCAGCAGAAAGAAGGGAATAATTTTTTTCATGTTCGTCAGGTTAAAGGTTTACAATAATTTCCAATTCTTTAGTTTGCTAAGTTTAGTTAAAGAACCAGTGAAGAAGAGGCTGTCTCAAATGATCACTTTTTTCCCCTCAGTCGCAAAGACACTAAAAACATGTTAATTGTGTTTGATTTCTTCATGCCTTTGCCGTGATTTTTCTCTTTTGAGACATCCTCAATTCTTCCTGTTCAAGACTACTTTTTAAAAGTGATCGTCACCATATCCCCGGTTTCTTTGTAGTTGTAAACGCCTTCAGGGATAGAATAAGACGGAGCCAATCCAAGTTTTCTTGCAATCTCCTCAGACATCGTACCTTCCCCGTCAATGAAAAATTTTCCATTTTTGAAAAATTTCGTGAATGTTTCCGGAGTTACACCGGTTTTTTTGTTGAATGAAAGCATAAGCCCGGTTGTTCCAAGGTTGCTGATTTCTCCACAGATTGTTCCACCTGGCACAGGAGCAGTTGCATCAATTGAAATATGCAGGCACCATCCTCTCTCCCGTGGCTGACATCCTTGTTCTGGTCCAGCCCAATACGCTCTTGTGGAAAAAGAGATTGAAATACCTAATAATGACCCAGAGGATGGAGTTCCAGCCGTCGTTTTCGTTGAAGAAATGAGTATCAATAAGGAAACACTGATTAAGAAAATAATTTTTTTCATGTGTGTTCATTTTATGGTTTTTAGTTTTCCGCCGGTTTTCCCGCCGGCGGGATACGGTCAATTATTAAATTTTGGAAGTAATAATTGTAACTACCGAAAGAACTGACCCCATTTCGGTCAACTTTTCATTAACCTCTTCCATCTGCCTGTCATACCTCCTTTTTAGGTTAAATTATATTGCTTAATCGGTCTAAGAGGAAAAGGTAATACGGTATGGAGATATTTATTTTTGATCGGATGGGCGATGGGTAAAGTGCGACAAACAGTCTTTCACTGTGTCTTTATGAAAAAGCGGGAAGATGCTTCAGGTACCGCAGGTACGGTAGACTTCAGCACATGTGCGGGCATACTTAATGGTTAAAGGAATCCCAGGTGGTTCAATAATATTTTAACCCCGAGCAGGATCAATACCAGACCACCAATTGCCTCCGCCCATCTGGCGGGGATAATATCAGATTTAATTCCCAGTCTGGCACCGATGATTGTTACTACAAAGGTTATACTGGTTATGATGAGAACTGCTTCGGTGATGTTTGCTTGAATGAACCCAAACCCTATACCTGTAGCGAGTGCGTCGATACTGGTAGCAACTGAAAGACCAACCAGAATGGAAATTTTACTGATATCAAGAGATTTTTTGTTTTTCTTCAGCTTGAAGGACTCGAAAATCATGCGAGACCCTATAAAGGCAAGGATGCCAAAGGCGATCCAATGATCGATTGATTGAATCAGGGATTTGAAGGAAATCCCGATCAACCAGCCGATAAGTGGCATAAGCCCCTGGAATAATCCAAAAAGCAATGCCATTTTAAGTATATCGCGCCAGAGAAGTTTTTGCGATGTTCCAAGAGTAAGTGAAACTGCAAAGCAATCCATTGAGAGGCCAAGCCCTAAAAGGAAAAGTTCTAAAAAGGTCATACGGGGGAGGTTGATCAGGCCAGGTCGAGCTCGACCGTAAAATGGCGCATGATATGGGCTTCCGCGATAATTTTCAACCCCTGTTTGATCGTATGCCGGCGGTCAAAAACATTCTTTAATGCAACTGCCACTACATCCATATGGTTGTTTGTATAAACACGCCTGGGTATAGTAAGCCGGAGAAGCTCAAGGGTTGGGTACCGGTTTTCACGGGTTACCGGATCACGGTCAGCAAGTAATGCTCCGATCTCTACACCCCGGACACCAGCTTCGAGGTACAATTCAATAGCAAGTGTTTGGGCAAGAAATTTTTCTTTCGGCAAATTGGGCAAGAATCGTTTGGCATCAACAAAAACAGCATGACCGCCAATGGGTTGCTGCACAGGGATCCCAAAATCGGTGAGAAGATGCCCAAGGTATTCAACTTGTTTAATCCGTGATTCGAGAAAATCAAACGATGTCCCTTCATAAAGACCTTGTGCAATAGCATTCATGTCGCGTCCTGAAAGGCCACCATAGGTTATGTATCCTTCAAACATGATTTCAAAAACGCTGGCTTTACTATGAAGTTCTTTATCCCGCATGGCAATGAAGCCGCCCATATTCACAATGGCGTCTTTTTTGCTGCTCATTACCATAATATCTGCATAAGAGAATGTTTCCAGAACAATTTCCCGGATGGATTTATGTTCATACCCTGTCTCACGAACTTTAACGAAATATGCATTTTCAGCAAAGCGTGCAGCATCAATGACCACCAATTTCCCATACTTATCCGCAATTTTTCTGATAGCCCTGAGATTCTCCATTGAAACAGGTTGACCACCTGCGGAATTGTTTGTGAGGGTCATAATGATAAATGGAACCTGATCGTTATGACTCTTAAGAACCTCTTCAAGTTTCGCGAGGTCCACGTTGCCCTTAAATGGATGCAGGATCGTTGTATCAAAAGCTTCATTGATAGTGCAATCAACTGCAAATGCTTTCCGGAATTCAATATGACCTTTTGTGGTATCAAAATGCGAATTTCCCGGGATGATATTTCCCTCCTTTACCAATACTGAAAAAAGCACATTTTCTGCAGCCCGCCCCTGGTGAGTGGGAAGAAAATACTCAAAACCAGTAATATCCTGAATTGCGGATTGCATCTTATAATACGAAGATGCTCCGGCATAGCTTTCGTCTCCAACCATCATTTCCGCCCATTGCCGGTCGCTCATTGCACCTGTTCCGGAATCCGTCAGCAAGTCAATGAAAACATATTCGCTTTTCAGCCGGAAGAGATTATATTTGGCTTCTTTTATCCATTTTTCACGTTCTTCACGTGTGCTTTTCCGGATGGTTTCCACCATCTTGATTTTGTAAGACTCTGAAAAAGGTATTTCCATAGGACTTGGGGATGAAAGAAGGAACAAAGTTAGGAATTTTTCCCACTTTAATATTTTTTCGCAGGAGTTTGTGTAATTTCCAAATTTCCCGTAGGTTTGCTAACAGAAAGACAATGATAATCTTTCATCAGACTACCTGGTCAAAATCAACAATCACATAATTAAGAGAGGATATTAAATTATGGCAAAATCTAATGACATCACAGAAAATCCTATGCTCACCAAGCTATCAGATCTTGATAACCTTGCATTAAAGAAAGGGAAAAAGAAAGTCGCTGTGGCTGTTGCTCATGACGAGCATTGCCTTGAAGCTATTTGTGCGGTGATGAAGAAAGGGATTATCGATGCGATTCTTGTTGGTTCTGAGTCAAAAATCAAGGAGATTGGTGCTAAACTTCATCTTGATCTTATGGGATCCGTTATTTATAACGAAGAAAATGATGTGCTGGCAGTGAAAAGGGCAGTTAAATGTGTACGTGACAAGGAAGCTGATATTTTGATGAAGGGCAATGTTGCCACTGCTACTTTTCTTAAAGGTGTTCTTGATAAGGAACAAGGCTTAAGGAAATCGGAAGTATTATCCCACCTTGCATTTTTTGAAGTTCCCACTTACCATAAGCTGATAGCTCTTACTGATGCCGCAATGGTCATTTCTCCTGACCTGAAAACAAAGATTGCCATAATCAACAATTCGGTAGGGTTCATGAACAACTTAGGATATGATAAGCCCAAAGTAGCCCTTTTGTGTGCGGTTGAGATGGTGAATGAACAGATGCCTGCCACATTGGATGCTGCGCTGATCACAAAAATGAATCAGCGTGGTCAGATTAAAAACTGTATTATTGATGGTCCGCTTGCTTATGATAACGCCGTAAGCGCCGAAAGTGCAAAACACAAAGGGATTGTAAGTGATGTTGCAGGTGATGCTGATTTACTCGTTGCTCCGGATATTGAAGCAGGGAATATCCTGTATAAATGCTATGGTTTTTCAGCAAACGCAAAATTAGCTGCTGTGATTCTGGGCGCTGCTGCCCCGATTGTCCTGACCTCACGTTCAGATACTGAAGAATCAAAACAAGCAAGTATCATCCTGGCTGCAGCCAGCTAATTATTATCCCGGATATTCTGTCTTTCCCGGAGAAGAACATAAAATGACGGTTATTCCTTTTGTATGTCAAATCAACTTTTTAAAACAAAACCACTCCACCTGCTTTTAAAGGAAGCGGATGAAGGGAAATCAGGACTTAAAAAAACGCTGACTGCCACACAACTGATTCTGTTGGGGGTTGGGGCTATCATCGGGGCTGGCTTATTTGTCAGAACCGCAGCGGCAGCAGCAAATAACGCTGGTCCATCAGTCACGCTGGGTTTCGTTGTTGCCGGATTGGGTTGTGCCTTCGCCGGGCTTTGCTATGCTGAATTTGCGTCTATGATTCCCATCTCCGGAAGTGCCTATACTTATTCTTATGCTACCATGGGCGAATTCACGGCCTGGGTCATCGGCTGGGATCTGGTTCTGGAATATGCACTCGGCGCTGCAACTGTGAGCATTGCCTGGAGCGAATATCTGAACAAACTTTTGGGATATTTTAATTTTCAAATACCCTATGAATTTTGCCATTCGCCAATGCAGGTGTTCCGAGACAGTTCCGGAATAGTTTCTCGTGGAATTATTAACCTTCCGGCATTATTTATTGTTATTGCACTTTCGCTTCTGCTGATTAAAGGAATAAGAGAATCCTCGATCTTTAATTCCATCGTTGTAATAACTAAAGTTGCCATCGTTGTCCTGTTTATCGTTATAGGATGGTCATTTATTAAACCAGCAAACCATACACCATTTATACCTCCACCCGGCACTTTTACTGATGAACAGGGTGTGATACATAATTTCGGCGGAATACTTGGAATCCTGGGTGCTGCCGGTGTGGTATTTTTTGCCTTTATTGGATTCGATGCGGTTTCGACTGCCGCCCAGGAAACAAAAGACCCGAAACGTGCATTGCCGATCGGAATACTTGGTTCACTAATTGTTTGTACAGTGCTATATATCCTTTTTGCTTATGTCCTGACAGGAGTTGCAGGAATTGAAGATTTCCGGCATGCGGGAAAGGAAGCTTCCGTCACCTATACTATTCAAACGTACATGCATGGTTATGGCTGGCTGGCAAAATTAGTGACGGTAGCAGTTCTTGCCGGATTTTCATCTGTTATCCTGGTAATGCTGTATGGACAGTCACGGGTTTTTTATACAATGAGTAAGGATGGCTTAGTTCCTCCTGTCTTCTCGAAGATTCATCCCAAATTCAGGACACCTTATAAGTCGAACATCTTATTCCTCCTTTTTGTGGGATCCTTCGCATCTTTTGTTCCGGGTGATATAGTTGGCGACATGACAAGTATAGGAACATTGTTTGCATTTATTTTAGTATGTGCCGGGATTATCATTTTAAGGAAGACTCATCCGGAGGTAAAAAGGCAGTTTAAAGCACCTTTGGTTCCACTTGTTCCGATTCTTGGGATTATTACATGTGGAGCAATGATATATGGATTGGGTTGGCCTAATTGGACCCGATTAGGAATATGGATGATAATAGGCTTTATCTTCTATTTCTTATATGGGATAAAAAAGAGCAAGCTCAGAACACCTCCTGATCGGCTGTAAGATTGAAAACTAGTATATAAAAAATGAAGGAAATACGCATCATTGCCATAAATCCGGGATCAACATCGACAAAAATCGCTGTTTATAAGGATAGTGAACCCATATTCCTTAAGAATATCAAACATACTTCTGAGGAATTAGAACCATTTCCTAAGATCACTGACCAGTTTCAGTTCCGGAAAAATATTATTCTGTCCCAATTCAGGGATGCCGACATCAACATTGAAAAGGTCAGGGCTGTAATGGGAAGAGGAGGGCTGCTAAAACCGATACAATCCGGGGTTTACGCAGTAAATGATGCCATGATCAAAGATCTTCAGCATAGTCCGCTGGGAGAGCATGCCAGTAATCTTGGAGGTCTTATTGCATACGACATAGCCCGGGAAATTCCTGATGCAAGGGCATATATTGCCGATCCTATTGTGGTAGATGAATTCGAGGATATTGCAAGGATAGCAGGTCATCCACTGTTTCAAAGACGGTCTATTTTTCATGCTTTAAACCAGAAAGCGGTAGCACGGGAATATGCAAAAGCCTATCAGAAGAAATACGAGAACCTGAACCTGATTGTTGTTCATCTTGGCGGTGGAATTACTGTTGGCGCGCACAAAAAGGGACGTGTTATTGATGTAAACCAGGGACTTGACGGAGAAGGACCTTTCACCCCGGAACGCAGTGGTACGCTGCCAGTCGGTGAATTGATCAGACTTTGTTTCAGTGGAAATTATACACAGAAAGAAGTACTGGCAATGAATAAAGGTTGCGGAGGACTTGTGGCTTACCTGGGAACAAATGATGCCTATGAGGTCGAGAAAATGGTAGAAGCAGGAGATCCGAAAGCCAAACTGATTTACGATGCCATGGCATACCAGGTGGCTAAAACCATCGGTGAAATGTACACAGTGCTAAAATGTGAAGTGGATGCAATCATTATTACAGGGGGAATTGCTTATGATAAAAAGTTCGTTAATTCCATGCAGGAAAGGGTTTATAAGATGGCTCCGGTTCATGTCTATCCCGGAGAAGATGAAATGCAGGCTCTGGTAATGAACGGATTGATGGTGATTAGAGGAGAACTGGAAGCCAAAGAATACATCTAACACTCATCCATCATCGCTTTCACAATATTCTCCGTGCCTTCAGCAATTTGAACAATACTCGCATCAAGCATATAACACGGTGTGGTAAACAATTTTCTTTCCTTATCCACAACTACCTCTCCATGAGAAGCAGGAACATAATCAGATCCCATCCTCTGAATAAAATCACCAGAAGCTTTGTCATTTCCAGTAGTCAGCCGCGTACCTTTAATCAATTTTCCTAAAATAACCGGTGCAATACACATGGCCCCGATTGGTTTACCTGCAGTGATCATAGCCCGAATGGCCTTTTCGACATCAGTATTCACAGTACATTGATCACCTTCAATTGCCCAGGTCGAGAGATTTTTAGCACAACCGAATCCTCCAGGAAAAATTATTGCATCAAATTCATTTGCATCAAATTCATTAAGCGGCTTTGCATCACCCCTTGCAATCCTTGCTGATTCAACAAGAACATTTCGCTGTTCCGCCATGGCTTTCCCTGATAAATGATTGATCACATCATACTGGAGGATGTCCGGAGCAAAAACCTGATAAGCCCCGCCATTCTTCTCAATTGCGAGTAACGTGAGAACGGCTTCCTGGATCTCGGCACCGTCATATACCCCGCATCCGGCCAATACAACTGCAAACTTTTTCATCTGATTTTATTTATTAAAGTGAACGGCCTTGAATAAATTGTTACACGTTATGCTTTGCGATTTTTCAAGCGAAAGGTAAAAAATATTGAGATAAAAATGGCAATAATTTTACCTTTGTCCAGTTAAATAAAGCAAATAGTTCATTCGAAAAGAATTTGTGATGAGAAAAATTCAGATGGTTGACCTACGCAGCCAGTACTTACAAATCAAACAAGAGATTGATACAGCGATCCAGGATGTTGTTGATTCATGTGGATTCATTAACGGACCTGCTGTAAAGAATTTTCAGGAAGATCTGGAAAAGTATCTTGGCGTAAGATATGTCATTCCATGCGCTAATGGTACTGATGCTTTGCAGGTTGCAATGATGGCATTGGGTTTACAGCCTGGCGATGAGGTTATCACTACTTCATTTACTTTCATTGCTACAGCCGAAGTGATTGCGCTATTACAGTTGACTCCTGTTCTTGTTGATGTCGACCCCCGCACATTCAATATTGATCTCAATGCTATTGAAAAGGCGATTACGCCAAAAACAAAAGCCCTGGTACCGGTTCATCTGTTTGGACAATGTTCCCCGATGGAAGAGATCATGACAATCGCGAAAAAACACAACCTGTTTGTAATTGAAGATAATTGTCAGGCAATTGGTGCAGATTACATTTTTGCTGATGGAGTAAGGAAAAAGGCGGGAACAATCGGACATATCGGGTGTACTTCATTTTTCCCGTCTAAAAATCTGGGGTGTTATGGTGATGGCGGAGCAATTTCTACCAATGATGAAGCATTGGCAAAACAACTCCGCGTTATTGTTAACCATGGGATGGTGGTCAGATATTACCATGATATTGTCGGCGTAAATTCCCGCCTCGACAGCATTCAGGCTGCAGTTCTTAAGGTAAAACTGAAGTATCTGGACCAGTATGCAGCAAAACGCAGGACTGCCGCTGAATTTTATGATAAAGCTTTTGCGAATAACCCTAAGCTGATTACTCCTGCGCGATATACGAAATCAACACATGTTTTTCATCAGTACACCATAGTAACCAGGGATATTGATCGTAAAGGATTAATAGATCACCTTAATTCCAAAGAGATCCCTGCTATGATCTACTATCCGGTTCCCCTTCACATGCAGAAAGCGTACATTGATGCCAGGTACAAACCAGGAGATTTTCCTGTGACCGAAGCATTATGTAACTCAGTATTTTCTTTGCCTATGCACACCGAACTGGATGAAGAACAACTGCAATATATTACCAGTTCTGTGCTCGAATATGTAAACCGATAATTCAAAAAATGGACCAAGACTATTTTGCACACGAAACAGCCATTATTGATGCAGGCTGTTCCATTGGGAAAGGCACAAAAATATGGCATTTCACGCATGTCATGAAGGATTGCATCATGGGGGAAAACTGTAACCTGGGGCAGAATGTTGTGATTTCTCCTGAGGTTATACTCGGGAAAAATGTGAAAGTCCAGAATAATATTTCTATTTATACTGGTGTTATCTGTGAAGATGATGTCTTCCTGGGTCCTTCCATGGTTTTTACGAATATCATTAATCCCCGCAGCCAGATTATCAGGAAAGACCAGTATACCCGTACGCTCGTGAGAAAAGGAGCCACGATTGGCGCCAATGCCACAATAGTTTGTGGTAATGAAATCGGAGCGTATGCTTTCATAGGTGCAGGTGCTGTTGTGATTAAAGATGTTATGCCGTATGCCCTTGTAGTAGGGAATCCTGGTCGTCAGGTTGGTTGGATGAGTGAATATGGTCATCGCCTTCATTTTGATGAAAACGGTATCGCCATTTGTCCCGAAAGCCATGAAAAATATCAACTGAAAGAAAATAAGGTCACAAAACTGGAAAAATAAGCTATGGACAAAAAACATAACCCAATCAATTTTGCGCTTATTGGTGCAGCAGGATATATCGCACCACGACACATGAAAGCAATTAAAGACACAGGGAATGTGCTTGTTGCTGGAATGGACCCGTATGATGGAGTAGGCATCATCGACAGTTATTTTCCCTCTGCGGATTTTTTTATTGAACCTGAGCGATTCGACCGTCACCTTGATAAATTGCGGAGGATGGCGATGAATAATAAATCTGCCCAGGGGAAAAAAGTTGATTTTGTAAGTATTTGCTCTCCCAATTACATGCACGATTCACATATCCGCTTGGCTTTGCGAAATGACGCACATGCTATATGTGAAAAACCTATTGTTTTGAACCCATGGAATCTTGATGCCTTGCAGGTGATTGAAAAAGAAACCGGGAAAAAAGTCTATACCATTCTTCAGGTTCGTTTGCATCCGGTCATTAAAGCGTTACAGGAGAAAATCCAAAAAGGTCCTCCAAACAAAGTGTATGATGTCGACCTGACATATATTACTTCCAGGGGTAACTGGTATTATCGTTCATGGAAAGGTGATATTTCGAAATCAGGGGGAATTGCTACAAATATTGGTATTCATTTCTTTGACCTGCTAACCTGGATCTTTGGAAAATCAAAAGAGTGCCAGGTTCATGTCCTTGCAGCTAACCGGGCAGCCGGGTTTCTTCATCTGGAAAAAGCCCGTGTTCGTTGGTTTCTTAGCCTGGACGAATCCGATATTCCGGAAGATATAAGGAAAACAGGTAAAAGAACCTATAGGTCACTTTCTGTTGGAGGGGAAGAAATTGAGTTTAGCGAAGGGTTTACTGATCTTCATACTGATAGTTACCGTAATATCATTGATGGAAAGGGTTTTGGAATGATGGATGCGAAAACGTGTGTCGAAATTGTACACAACATACGAACGGCAAGACCAATCGGAATAAAAGGCGATTTTCACCCAAAGCTGAAGAAGCATTAACTAAACTGTCAGAATATGAAAATCCTTGTTACAGGCGGAACAGGTTTCATCGGTTCTCATACGGTTGTTGAACTTCAGCAAAAGGGATTTGAGGTGGTGATTGCTGATAATCTTTCCAACTCTTCCTTAGATGTGCTTGACAAGATTACCAAAATCACCGGAATCAGACCAATTTTCAGCAAAACAGATCTCTCAATTCAAGATGAGACCAGGACGTTCTTTTCAAAGTTCCCCGATATTCATGCAGTCATTCATTTTGCAGCATATAAAGCAGTTGGGGAATCCGTAGATCTTCCCCTTAAATATTACCGGAATAACCTTGTTTCGCTGATGAATATCCTCCAATGCATCAAGGAACATGCCATCCCCTATTTGGTATTCTCTTCCTCCTGTACAGTTTATGGCCAGCCTGATTCCCTGCCTGTCGATGAGTCTGCTCCTATTAAAAAAGCACTTTCACCATATGGAAATACCAAACAAATCGCAGAAGAGATAATCACCGATTTTTGTGAAGTAACAAAAATGAAAGCCGTTCTTTTACGATACTTTAATCCTATTGGTGCGCATGAGTCTTCACTCATTGGTGAACTCCCGATCGGTATTCCAAGCAACCTTATACCATTTATCACTCAGACAGCAATCGGAAAAAGAGAGTTTCTCAATGTCTGGGGAAATGATTATGATACACCCGACGGAACGGCAATCCGTGATTATATCCATGTTGTTGATATTGCAAAAGCCCATGTAACAACTTTGGAACGATTACTAAACGAATCTTCGAACAAAAAAACGGAAGTCTTTAACCTGGGAACCGGCGTCGGTTATTCGGTATTACAGGTGATCCAATCATTTGAAAAAATGTCGGGAGTGAAACTGGATTATCGCATCAAACCCAGAAGACCGGGAGATGTCGAAAAAGTCTGGGCGGATACCCAACTTGCCAATCAGGTATTAGGTTGGAAAGCGGAAAAAGATTTGGATGAAATGACCCTGTCGGCCTGGAATTGGGAAAAACATCTTAAAAGTTTGGGAACCCTCTGATTCTTATAAATATGAAGAGTATTCTTATTACCGGTGGAGCAGGATTTATTGGTTCGCATGTTGTTCGTTGCTTTGTCAGGAAATATCCACATCTCCGGATCGTCAACCTTGACAAATTGACTTATGCGGGTAACCTGGCCAACCTGTTTGATGTGGAGAAAGAGCCCAATTACGAGTTTATTAAAGCAGATATTGTGGATGCAGAGGCTATTTCTGAAATTTTCCGGCAATATCAGTTTGACGCTGTGATCCATCTGGCAGCTGAATCCCATGTCGACCGCTCGATCAGCAATCCGATGGAATTCATATTTACCAACATTGTCGGAACCGTCAATCTGCTGAATGCTGCACGGGAGATCTGGCAGAATCCGGAAGGAAAGCGTTTTTACCATATTTCAACGGATGAAGTATATGGTTCTTTGGGTGAGACCGGACTTTTTTTAGAATCTACTGCCTATGATCCCCGAAGTCCTTATTCTGCTTCAAAAGCCAGTTCTGATCATCTTGTCAGAGCATATCATCATACCTATAAACTTCCCGTGGTGATCTCGAATTGCTCAAACAACTATGGTTCGTTTCAGTTCCCGGAAAAGCTTATCCCACTTTCAATCAATAATATCCGGCAAAACAAACCAATTCCCATCTATGGGAAAGGTGAAAATATACGTGATTGGCTTTATGTGGAAGATCATGCAAGTGCCATTGACCTGATTTTTCACGAAGGGAAAGATGGAGAGACTTATAATATAGGCGGTAACAATGAATGGACGAACATTCACCTGATTCGCGCCCTTTGTCGCGTTATGGATAAAAAACTTGACCGGCCTACCGGTGATTCTGAAAAACTGATCACCTTCGTGAAAGACAGGGCCGGACATGACCTTCGTTATGCGATCGATTCCTCTAAATTGCAAAAAGAATTAGGATGGCAACCTTCATTACAATTCGAAGAAGGATTGGAAAAGACAGTAGAATGGTATCTTTCAAATGAAAGCTGGATGAATAATATTACCTCCGGTGAATACCAGAAGTACTACGATACGCAGTACAACAAAAGGTGATGGTTGGGCTGAAATTAAATGGTGTAGAAACTTTATAAAATTTACGATTGCCAAGATTTTCGATTGACGAATGAATTGTCGATTTTATATTTACGGTTGTCAATTTTATCAGTTGATGGCTAATTTTTCTAAAAATCGAAAATCGGAAATCGGAAAATCAAATCGAAAATCGAAAATCGTCCAATCGTAAATTGAATCAGCCTGGATTTGTAAGCAATCTTTTTCCTCCAGCTACACCCCTGAAATGGTCAGATTCTGACCGATTTTACCTATCAATCCCTGCAGTACGTTTCCCGGTCCAACTTCAATAAATGTCGTTGCTCCGTCGGCTATCATATTTCTGACCATTTGAGTCCAGAGAACCGGTGAAGTCAATTGTTCAACCAGATTTTCTTTGATTTTTGCAGGATCCGTCACCCGGAGTGCAGTAGCATTCTGATAAATAGGACAAATCGGTTCGAGAAAAGAAGTGGCATTTATTGCTTCTGCAAGCTCAATCTTTGCAGGTTCCATCAGAGGAGAATGAAAAGCGCCGCCAACTTTGAGAGGTAATGCACGGCGTGCACCGGCTGCTTTCAATTTCTCACAGGCAATTTCAATTCCTTTCATACTACCAGAGATGACTAACTGACCCGGGCTGTTAAAATTTGCCGGAACGACGATCTCATCAATTGATTTGCAGATTTCTACAACTATTGCATCGTCCAATCCAAGAATGGCGGCCATTGTAGAAGGTTCCTTTTCACAGGCTTTCTGCATGGCAAGCGCACGCCTGGAAACTAATTGCAGGCCATCTTCAAATGATAATGCTTTGTTTGCAACAAGCGCAGAGAATTCACCCAATGAATGGCCGGCCACCATATCGGGTTTGAAATTTTCACCCAGTGTGGCTGCAAGAATGACCGAATGAAGAAAAATTGCAGGTTGCGTAACCTTTGTTTGGCGAAGATCCTCGTCTGTACCGGCAAACATGAGGTCAGTAATACGAAATCCCAGGATCTCATTCGCTTTCTCAAATAAATCTTTGGCCAAACTTGAGCTTTCATAAAGATCCTTGCCCATGCCAACGAATTGTGCTCCCTGTCCGGGAAAAACGTATGCTTTCATAATTTTAATTTTTTGGGTCAATTCCCCGCAGCTTGCTGCACATTTATTCTTTGAGAATGCAGGAATTCTGAATTATCTGCGATCCCCCATAAACCGCAGAAGGAATAAAAACAGGTTGATAAAATCAAGATAGAGTGTCAGGGCTCCGAGAATACTGAGTTTCCTGGCATTTGAATCACCTGTATTCATGCCAGCGCCAGCTCCGATTTTTTTTAATTTCTGCACGTCATAAGCCGTCAAACCCGTGAAGACCAAAACTCCCACAACACTGATGATATAATCCAGAACACTGCTTCCCAGGAACATATTAACGATCATCGCAATGAAGATGCCGATAAAACCCATCATCATGATAGAGCCGAACTTTGTGAGGTCGGTTTTCGTAGTATAACCCAACACAGCCATCAATCCGAACATTCCACCGGCAATGAGAAAAGTCTGAAATATGGAGCTTCTTGTATAAACCATAAAGATGAAACTCAAACTCATTCCCATCAAAACGGAAAAAGCGATAAATAAAAGCGACATTATGGCAGGTGAAAGACGCTGAAACCCCATCGACATTAATAAAACAAACCCTAAAGGGGCAAGGGTGACAATCCAGCCAAGTCCACTCAGCCCACCGGTCGGCGTTCTTAAACTTGCTATTAATTCAGCTGAAGAAGCAAAAAGATATGCTGTAACAGCAGTGATGACCATGGCTACCGTCATCCATGTAAAAACATTTGCCATGAATGTCTTAACAGCCGGCATAGCCTGCGATTTCTGATATTCCTGTTCGATGATGTTAAATCCTCTGTTTTGCTGATCCATAGTTTTAGTCTTTAAAATTTTTACCAATTAATGCAGCCGTGTGCTGATCAGATGAAGAAATTCTGCCCGGGTCTTATCCCGCTCAAATGCCCCCACAAAATCGGATGTCGTTGTGACAGAATTTTGTTTCTGAATTCCGCGCATTGACATACACAAATGTTGTGCCTCAATCACGACTGCCACGCCAAGGGGTTTCAAAGTATCGTTGATGGCATTTTTGATCTGGGTTGTCAACCTTTCCTGAACCTGCAGGCGACGAGCATAAATATCCACCACACGTGCGATCTTACTCAATCCCGTGATGTATTTATCAGGAATATAGGCAACATGGGCTTTCCCGATAAACGGAATCATATGATGCTCGCACATGGAATAGATTTCAATATCTTTTACGATCACCATTTCGCGGTAATCTTCCCTGAATTTTGCGGAATTTAAAACTTCTACAGGGTCTATAGTGTAACCTTGTGTCATAAATTGTATCGCTTTGGCTACCCGCAAAGGCGTTTTCTGCAACCCTTCCCGATCAGGATTTTCTCCCAGAAGACGGAGGATTTCTTTGTAATGAAAACTCAGTTCTTCCAACTTCGCAGGATCATATTCTTCAAATTTTTCGTAACTCAACTTTTTATCTGTCATATCTTTATGAATAGATTAGCCATTCGGGAATTTAATTCTCCTATTCGTCATTTATTTTGATGGTCCGAAATATTCGACCATATTGTTATCTGTTTCTTCAACCTTCACACAATGCAAAGAGGCACCCAGTTTCTTCACAGGTTCATCCAATTTGTTCCAGATTGCTATAGTTAAGTTTTCTGTGGAGGCTAATTTGCCCGACATAAAATCTACTTCCAGGTTGATGTTGCGGTGGTCAAGCAGGATAATCACTTTTTCGTTGATGATCAGGCTTAGTTCTTTAAGGTCAGCAACAAACCCGGTCGAGTTACAGACTTCTCCCTTAACGGTCACCCATAATGTATAATTGTGCCCATGCCAGTTAGGGTTCGAACATTTCCCGAAAATACGAAGATTTTCAGCATCGGTAAATTCAGGCCTGAACAACCGATGTGCTGCATTGAACCTTTCTTTTCGTGTGATGTAAACGTTGTTCATACCGAGCGCAAAAGTACAATTTACCGCAGTAATTTTTTTGAATTTCCAACTAAGGAAACAACTTCGAAAGTAGAAAAACAAAGATAAAGAACAAAAAATGAAATTGTGAAAGGAGCAGCATCAGATCTGTTCTGAAAAAGATATAAGATGATAACGACCAGAAAAAATAATAGTTTGACAGTCGTAATCAGTAGATATGCATTCAGAAATTTGCTGAACCTTTCCCTGGAAGCTTTGATAAGAATGTAACAGGCAATTATTGTTAGAGCAATAAAAAGGATAAATTGAAATGGGATTGTCGGGGAGAGGTATTTATGAGGAATTATGTATGAAAACCCCCATATAATGAACCCGAGAATAGCCGAGAAAATCAGCAGATTCTTTAAAAACTGATTGTAAAATGACTTCATTGAATATAGCTGTATCAGGTAAAGGAAAATCTGTCAGAATTTTTTTTTCAGCAGATCTTTCGTGACGTAATAAATCGCTAAAACGACTGATAAAAGAGATAGAATAACGGTGAAAATGGGTTCTGTTTGCAGCCAATGATCGATTTTAAATCCTCCAAAAACCCCGACAAGGATGATTCCCAGCATCTGGATGGCAATGCTGGAATAGCGGGCATATTCATCAAGCTGCCGTTTCTTTTGGTCGAGTCCCATCTTGTTTTAAAGGTATTGGCGGTACATTGACCTTCAATCCTGGATTTTCCATGATACAATTTCCGGAAAATTTAGCTCCGGGTTCAATGGCTAATTTATTCGTAGTGATATCTCCGGTGAATTTAGCCGTTTCTTTCAATGTTAAAAGTTCCGAAACTTTTACTGTAGCCTTTACTTCTCCTGAGAAATCGGCGTTCTGACAAATGATCTCGCCATCGACCGAACCAGTTGGGCCAACAACGACTTTCCCTTTGCATTCAATTGATCCTGCAAACTTACCATCGATCCGGAAATCACCATTTACCTTGATCTCCCCCTTAACCATTGTCCCTGAACTTAGCAGGTTGATGGAGGGTACTTCTACTTCTTTATTTTTCACCATAACGTTAAAAAGTTTGTGGTAACCCATAAATTGAAAACTTTCAAAAGTAAAGAATAATTGTTAATACTGCCAATTAGGCAAACAGGTTTACTTATTAATGGGGTAGTTTTTCTCAAAGAACTTCAGGTACTGCTTTTCATTCTTGCTTCGATAAAAGATGGGATAGTTGTCGGCAGAGATGGCAAAATCTGTAAATGATCCGGCATTCTCAAGCTTTCCGAAAATATATTGGCTTTCATGAATTGAGATAAAATAATTCATAGCCTTCTCCGCATCATCAAAGTTGCTTACAGTAATCATTTCCTTTGCTCCTTCCAGCAAAAGGCTATTGACCTGTAGATTATCGAGGTCATGGAACTTCGTATTGAAATCAGATATTTTAATTTTCAGGGCATCTACGTTCACAAGGCTGTTGTCGACGATGAGCACATAAAAGTGAATGGCTTTCGGGCTGAATGAATAAATTTTATTCTCCTCGTTGATTTTTGTGACAGAATCCTGTTTTGTGGGTTCCCCATGCGAACCTTTCTGCTTACCTAAAAAAGCAAGCACATTTTCCGCCAATGGTTTTACGCCACTTTTGGGGTATTTGGTGATGATCCTTTGCATTGCAGAAGCTAACGAATCTTCAACTTCAATTTTCCCAATGGAAAGACCTTTCAGGTATTCAAATCTCGGAATCAATGCAGTATCACCAGGATATTTGGCAAGCGCGATATCGGCATTGTTGATAACCATATAATACTGGTGATTGATAAAGGATTTGTAAGTATCCTCATAAAGCAAATTACTCTCTTTTTGCTTTGACTGAGCTTCTTTATAATAGTTAGGATTGATAAGCAATTTTGCAAAATCTGTTTCAGGATATTTTGTAAGGATCAGGTTTTTATATTCGTCACTCTTAGGTTGATTTTCCACATCCTTATACAGAGTGTACAACTCGTATAATGTCGGAACAGTGTATTTGTTTCCCGGATATCGTTGATCCAGTGTCTCAAAAGCATCAATTGAACGAACATAATCTTTCAGTTCTTCAACATAAATGAATCCCAGGTTGTAGTATGCCTGGATGATCTTATCTGTGGATGCTTTAACCTGATCTGGCTTGAAAGGAATATCCTGAAGATAATAGGCCCGTTCTTTTGGATCTTTTGATTTTGCAAGAACTTTCTTTCCCTTGGTAGTATCACTCGCCAAGGCTGAAGTATCCTCAGGGGTTTCAGAAGTTTCTGCCTGTATGGCTTTGTTGCTCAGAAACCAGTTATCTTCATTTTTTCTATGCCCCCATTTTTTTGCAAACGTAGAGAATCCACTGGACATTGAAGAGGTATTGTAAAAGTACCAGGAGCCGATACTTCCTCCGCCCGGAGCAGTTGGAGAACCGGGGCCTCCCGGCCCACCACCTGGCCCACCACCTGGTTCCTGTCCATATTTTTCCTGCCCGAACAAGGCCAGATTCTGTTGCCTTTCTTCTTCTTCCTTCTGTTTTTTCAGCTCTTCTGCAAGAAGATCCGCAATGATCTTATCGATTACTTTATTACGATCGGCGTCCGACAAGGTGGCAATTTTCTGGAGACTGTCTTCCCTGGAAACGATCTGGAGGTTTTTCACGAGGTCGGTAAGTGTTGCTGTTTTTTTACTGATCTCTTTATAACTTGGAAATTCTTTCGGAAGAAACTGCATGGTGCTATCATAATACGCCTGTGCCAGCCGATAGTTTTTCTCGAAGAACAGAATATCTGCAAGATCGAGTGCAGACATTGCCTTCTGGTAATTGTTTCCTTTGCTTGATACAACAGATTTTTTCAGGAAAGATATTGCTTCGGCTGTATCCGAATCCGTCAAAGAAATATTTGCCAGTGCAAAGTATATCTGGTCGCGATAATCCTGGTTTTTATCATCCTTCAACATCCGGTTTAATTTCTTGACAATGAAATCCCTTTTGCCGGACTTTGCAATATAACACTGGGCAAGGTTAATTTTCGCATTGAATTCCATATCAAAGGAAGAGTTCTTTTTGATAATTTTTTGGTAGAGGTTTGCAGCCACATCCAGCTCGCCATTCTTCTGGTGAATCTGGGCAAGGATGAACATGCATCTTGTTTTCATTCTCCGCTGAGGATTCAGTTCAAGAGCACGGTTCAGGTATTCCTCTGCAGGCAAATAGTTCTTCTGAAGAATAAAAAATTGGGCATAGATCAATATCAGCCGTTCTTCATACTTTTCCGGTGCTTTCCCCTGCTTGATCATATTTTGTACCATATCAAGCATTGGCTCTGCCCTTCCGAAATCACCAAGCTGGCAGTTTGCCAGTGCCTGCCAGAGCATTGCTTCATATTTTATTTCATTGTCATTGAAACTTTTAATAACGAATTCGAAAGTCCGGCGCGCCATTGGATAATCCTGTTTGTAGAAATACGCTTTTCCTATCAACATATAAGTATCATCTATCCAACGATTGTATTCTTTTCGGTTAAAATACATCGAATGTTTCTGGATCGTTTTGGTGGCTTTTTTTATCGCAATATCGCAATATTGACCGACCTTGTTGATGCTGGCCTTATCACCAAAATTATAGACAGGTAGTACAAGAGAGTAATTGTCTTTAACAGTGGATTCAAATTCTTTTACACCGGTTCGCATATTGTCCATACCATTCCAGTAAACATTGAAATGTGCCGTCAGATTATGATAAACCCGACGAGTAAAAGTATTTTTCTTGGTAGAACAGGCGGTGAAAAAAACGGTTACTGTTAGGAAAATGAAAACTAACCGGGAAAGATATTTATGGGTTTTAATCAAATTCAATGGGATTTATTTATATAAACAGAATTTCTACAAAAATATTTCAATTTTTTGAATCCTCATTACAATAATTGTAAGGCGATAACATTTTTTCAATCGGCAAAGCAGAAATGAAATCTAGCCAGGCCAGACGAACTTATGAAATCGGTTTACAAAACCAAAGGGGTAGGTAACGAAGGTTATTCAGATACTTAATTGCAAAAAGTAACGTTTCTGTCTTTCTACTTGGATATTATTATTTTTCCCGACCTTTGTCGAGGTTCGCTTCAACGTACATTAAACAGAATGGCTTCAGAGGTAAAAGAAAAGAAAAAAGCAGGTTGGACCAGTAAACTACGGGATAAGTACCGGCTTGTTATCATGAACGGTGAGACCCTTGAAGAGCGGTTGACTTTCCGGTTGTCGAGGCTGAATGTATTTGTTGCCATTGGAACCCTTACCATTATTCTGATCTTTCTGACTTCCATGCTGATAGCCTTTACTCCCTTACGGGAATATATTCCCGGATATACCAACATCGGTCTTCAGAAAAGACTTTATGAGCTGCAGATCAAAACTGATTCTATTGAAAAGGATCTTGAAAATAAAAATCTTTTTATAGAGAATTTGAGGAACGTTATAAATGGTAAAGACCTGGCTACAGATTTGCCTGTAGTAAAAGACACCTTAAAAAAATACAGCAATATCAGAATAAAAAAATCCCCTGAAGATTCTCTTCTCAGGATGGAAATTGAAAACCAGGGGAAATATAATCTGTACCGCTCCGAAAGCAAGGGAAACGGTTTAGTAAAAAAACCGGCAATCGGTAGCGTGCTGTTTTTTGTTCCATTGAAAGGTGTGATAACAAATGAATTTAATCCATCTCAAGGGCATTATGGAGTCGATATTGTTTCCAAACAGAATGAGGCAATAAAAGCCGTACTCGATGGAACCATCATCCTCAGCAACTGGACGATAGAAACGGGATATACTATTGCTATCCAGCATCAGGAAAATATTATCTCTGTTTACAAACATAATTCTGCCCTGTTAAAAAAAGTCGGGGAATTTGTCAAAGCCGGGGATCCGGTAGCAATCATCGGCCAGACCGGAGAACTAACTTCAGGACCACATCTTCATTTTGAATTATGGTATGATGGAAATCCCGTCAATCCCAAAGAATACATCACATTCTAACGCGTATAAGAAGTTGCTGAAAAAACATATTGCCATATTAGGTTCTACCGGTTCAATCGGGACACAGGCGCTGGAAGTAGTAAGGCAGCATCCTGATCTTTTCATTGCCGAGGTACTGACAGCTCAGTCCAACTTTGACCTTTTGATCCGGCAGGCTATCGAATTTCTCCCCAATGCTGTGGTTATCGGAGATGAAGAAAACTATCCGACGGTAAAGGAAGCCCTGAAATCTTATCCGGTAAAAGTCTTTGCCGGACTAAATTCCATATTGCAAATTGTGGAAATGGATAGCATTGATCTCGTGTTGAATGCACTTGTTGGTTATGCCGGACTGAAGCCTACCCTGAATGCAATAAGTGCAGGAAAACATCTTGCACTGGCAAACAAAGAATCACTTGTGATCGCCGGAGCTCTGGTTATGCAGGAAGCAAGTCGGAACAGGGTTATGGTATTGCCAGTGGATTCTGAGCATTCCGCTATTTTCCAATGTCTGGTCGGGGAACAAAAAAGCAACATTGAAAAATTAATTCTGACAGCTTCCGGCGGTCCTTTCCTGGGGAAAAATAAAGATTATCTTCTTGCTGTAAAAAAAGAAGCGGCCTTGAAGCATCCAAACTGGAAAATGGGTGACAAAATTACCATTGATTCAGCTTCTTTGATGAATAAGGGGATGGAAGTGATTGAAGCAAGGTGGTTGTTCGACATACCCCCGGCACGAATCGAAGTGGTGATCCATCCTCAATCGGTTCTTCATTCTGTTGTGCAGTTCATAGATGGCTCATTAAAAGCTCAAATGGGACTACCCGATATGCGGTTGCCAATTCTTTACGCCCTTTCATTTCCTGATCGGTTGGTTTCGGATTTCCCACGATTCAATTTTTTGGAATCTCCTTCCCTGACCTTCCAGGCTCCTGATACTGAATTATTTTTAAACCTTGGATTGGCTTATGAAGCTTTGAACAGAGGAGGGAATATTCCATGTGTCCTGAATGCTGCCAATGAAGTTGCAGTAAAAGCTTTCCTCGAAGACCGAATTTCCTTTCCGGGAATGTCACAATTGATCGAAAAATGTATGCATATAGTGCCATTCCTAAAAAGTCCCTCTTACGATGATTTCGTTCAAACCAATGAGGAATCACGAATAAAGGCATGGGAATATGTTTTATCACACAACTCACATTAATTTTTTAAAACCCATTTTTGATGGATATTCTCAGCAAAGTCGTTCAGCTCATATTAAGCTTATCAATACTCGTTATTTTTCATGAATTTGGCCATTTCATTACTGCCAGGATTTTTAAAACACGGGTAGAAAAATTCTATCTTTTTTTCGATCCCTGGTTTTCCATTTTTAAATTTAAAAAAGGAGAAACTGAATATGGCATTGGATGGCTTCCATTAGGAGGCTATTGTAAGATTTCAGGAATGATTGATGAATCGTTGGACAAAGAACAAATGAAACTTCCTCCACAACCCTGGGAGTTTCGCTCAAAACCTGCCTGGCAACGGCTGATCATAATGCTCGGCGGTGTAACTGTCAACATTCTTCTGGCAATCGGCATCTATATTGTGATGCTCTCGGTTTGGGGAGAACAATACCTTCCAACCTCCGAGGCAAAATATGGTATAGCTGTCGATTCATTGGGTTATCAAATGGGGCTTCGCAACGGAGATCATATTCTGTCCATCGATCATAGAATGGTTGAAGATTTTGTTGACATTCCCAAAACGATCATTCTGGAAGAGGCCAAAACAATCCAGGTTCTCCGTGATGGAAAAACAATGAATATCGAAATTCCAAAAGGATGCATCAGTAAGTTAATTCAATATAAATCACCTACTTTCATTTCTGCAAGATTCCCGTATGAAATCATTCAGTTTTCACCCGGGTCCATGGCAAAAAAAGCAGGCATTCATATTAACGACCGGATCATCGGAGTGAATGATACAATCGTTCCTTTCTTTGATGAATTGCGGAGCGTAATCAAAAAGTATAAAAACCAGGAAGTTATTCTTAAGGTTTTAAGGAATAAGGATACGCTGAACATCGCGGTGAAGGTTTCTGCCCAGGGAATGATCGGAGTCCAGGCAAAAGTTCTGGCAAATTTCTTTACCCTGAAAGAAAAATCATACACCATCATCTCTGCAATACCGGCAGGCGTATCTAAAGCCTTTGAAGGGGTCGGAAATTATATAAAATCCATTAAAATATTATTCTCACAGGAGAAAGCCTATGAGTCTGTTGGCGGGTTTATTACCATTGGGAATATTTTCCCTGCTGTATTGGACTGGCATGCATTCTGGACATTGACCGCATTCCTTTCCGTTATGCTGGCTGTTTTGAACGTTTTGCCCATTCCTGCCCTTGATGGCGGGCATGTCATGTTCCTGTTTTATGAGATTATTTTCCGTAGAAAACCAAGCGATAAATTCATGGAATACGCACAGGTTGTGGGGATGGTTTTTATATTTGGCTTATTGATCTTCTCCAACATGAATGATATTATTAAACTCTTCCGTTAATCCTGGTCAGAGATTGATTTTCAATTTACGAATGCCAGGATTTACGATTGACGAATGAAATTAATGTTTTTGGATTTACGATTTTTTAGAAAACTAAGAGACTGTTTAAAAATTTCAATATTTTTCTATCTATTATTGCCCTCAGGCCGGGCGGCCTCGTCGCCACAACGCAGCTGCGCCTTCTTCTATCTCACTTCGTGAGATTTCCGGCTTCGCCGGAACCGAAGACGTCGAAGGCTG
>CAIWTA010000307.1 GCA_903915465.1 uncultured Bacteroidales bacterium
CGAGATGCGAGATGCGAGATGCGAGATGCGAGATGCGGATCTCAGATCTCAGATCTGAATTTTTCGCCGCCACGTGGAATATCGAGTACTTCCAGTTCTTCAATTTTGGTTTCCCTGATGATGAAACGGACCAGAGTAATGGATTGATGAATGCCGAATTTCCCGGCAGCTCCGGGGTTGATGTGCAAGAACCCGTAATGTTTATCAAAGATCACCTTCAGGATATGTGAATGACCGCAGATAAACAGATTTGGACAGTCGCGCTCAAAGATTTCCCGTAGGAATTTGGAATAATGCCCGGGGTAACCCCCGATATGCGTCATAAATACTTTCACCTTTTCGACAGTTACAAGAATTTCATTGGGATAGACTTTTCTGACATCTGCACCATCGATATTGCCGCAAACCGCCTTCAATTTTCTGAATTTGCTTAATTCATCAGCAGTAGCAAGATCACCGATATCACCTGCATGCCAGATCTCATCGCACTCCTTGAAGAATTCAAATATTTTGGGGTGAAGAAATGAATGTGTATCAGAAAGCAGGCCAATTTTCTTCATGCGGATGATGAATTAATGACAAAAGTACAATAAACAAAAACGGTGAAGATAATTTTTCAATCTGCTTTTGTAAAACCGGGAAATTTCATGTAGGTTTGTTTGTTGTTCAGGATTATTGGATTTTCACTAAAACAGTAGAATTTATTTATGAGAGAAATGCTTATTGTTGTTATTGGAGTGGTTGTGTTTTTCGCTGTTGTCATCATCCTGATAAAGCTGACCAGATCAACCAAAGCTGGGGATAACCAGGAAAAAGAAACATTGACACGAAAAGCAGAAGAACTCTCCACGTTGATCAAAGTATCCGAAGAAAGGATCCGCAATACAAATGAACAGTTAGTAAAATCTGTCAACTCGTTGAATGAGAAGGACTCGGTGATTCTTGAACTAAATCGGAAGATCTCTCAGGTTGAGACTGAAAACAGAGGGCTTATCGAAAAGCTATCGGAGCAAAAGGCTGATGTAGAGAAACTTCAGGAAAAATTCAGGGTCGAATTCAAAAATCTCGCCAATGAAATCCTTGAGGAAAAGACAAAAAAATTCACCGAACAGAATAAAATAAAAATGGAGGAGATCCTGAACCCACTGGGCGAAAAGATCAAAGCTTTTGAAAAACGTGTGGAAGATACATACGACAAGGAATCCAAGCAACGCTTTTCCCTTGAAAAAGAAATTAAAAACCTGGCGGAACTGAATATCAAAATCAGTGAAGATGCAAAAAATCTCACAACAGCGCTAAAGTCGGATTCAAAAAAACAGGGAAACTGGGGGGAACTTGTCCTCGAAAGAGTGCTTGAAAGCTCGGGACTTGTTAAAGGACAGGAATATATCAGAGAATTCAGCACAAAAACAGAACAAGGCGATGTGTATCGCCCGGATGTGATCGTCAACTTGCCTGATAATAAACACATCATCATTGACTCCAAGGTATCCCTGACTGCCTATACCGATTATGTGAATGCAGATGTACCGGAAGAAAAAGAAAAATTTCTGAAACTCCATCTGCTTTCAATCAGGAACCATGTAAAAATGCTGGGTGAAAAAAATTATCAGAACCTTGTAGCATTTGACACCCCCGATTACGTCCTGCTGTTCATTCCAATTGAATCTTCATTCAGTACTGCTTTACAATCCGACATTGACCTTTTCAATTTTGCCTGGGAAAAAAATGTTGTAATTGTTAGTCCTACCACACTTCTGGCAACGCTCCGGACAGTTTCTTCCATCTGGAAACATGAGAAACAGGAATTAAATGCCAAAGAAATTGCCCGACAAACGGGAGAACTTTACGATAAATTTGTGGGTTTTCTTGAAGATATGCTGGATCTTGGAACCAAGCTGGAGACGACAAAGAAAACTTACGAAAGTTCAATGAATAAACTTAAAACAGGAAAAGGAAATCTCATCGGCAGAGCGGAAAAAATTAAGGAGCTTGGTGCAAAATCCTCCAAGCACATACCCAAAAACCTTTTAGGGCAGTCAGAAGAAAAAGAAGAATAAAATGTAAAGCATTCAATGAATCGGCAAATCATGCTATTCACAAGTAAAAACAAACAAACTAATTGAAAAAAGAAAACATCATTTTTGGTATCCGGCCAGTCATTGAGGCACTGAAAGCCGGGAAAGAAATTGAGAAGATATTGATACAGAAGGGGCTTCGTGGTGAAGGGTTTCACTTGCTTAATTCCCTGGTTAAAGAGTTGGAGATTCCGATTCAATTTGTTCCCATCGAAAAACTTAACCAGATTACCCGTTTGAACCATCAGGGGGTTATCGCTTTTATTTCGGAAATCTCTTATCAGAAACTGGAATCCATCATTCCTTTCAGCTACGAACAGGGAAAAGCACCTCTGATCCTGATACTCGACCGGATCACCGATGTGCGCAACCTGGGTGCAATTGCCCGAACCGCCGAATGTGCCGGTGTTGATGGACTTTTACTTCCCGAGAAAGGCTCTGCGCAACTGAATGCTGTTGCCATAAAAACTTCGGCTGGTGCACTTTATAAATTGCCTGTTTCCCGCAGCCCTAATCTTAAGGAATCCATCCTGTTTATGAAGAATAGCGGGCTCAGGATCATTGCTGCGACAGAAAAGTCAAGCATCGACTATACTGAAGCTGATTTTACAAAACCAATTGCCCTGATCGTGGGTTCGGAAGAAGATGGTGTGTCAGATGAATATCTTAAACTTACCGACGAGAGAGTGCGGATTCCTTTGCAAGGTGAGATAGAATCTCTGAACGTTTCCGTTGCCACAGGCATCATTCTTTATGAAATCCTTCGACAGAGAAAACTGGCTGAATAGAATAATGAAACCACTCACCAGGTACACTCCGGAAATCCTGCTTTTCATTTATATCCTGCTGTTCCTGAATTTCAGGCACCCGTCGGATAACTGGGACCGGATCATTAACAGTGATGGGAAAGGTTATTACGGATATCTGACGGCACTTTTTATTTACCATGACCTTGATTACAAATTCATTGAATCTTACGAAAGCAAGTACTATCCTTCCAACCGGTCTGTTTTTAAAGATTATCGTGTAACTATCGATGGGAAAATCGTGAACAAATGTTTTCCGGGAATTGCAATACTTTGGCTTCCTTTCTTCCTTTTAGCTCATTTCCTGAGTTATTTGTTTGGCTACCCTGCCGATGGATATTCGATAATTTACCAGTATTCCATAGCGATTGCTGCTTTGTTTTATTTCTGGCTGGCTTGCAAAATCCTGATGAGATTTTTGATCAGGCTGGGTGCAGCCGATAAACTGGCTTCTTTTATCACGATTCTTATCGCGCTGGGCACGAATCTTGCATTTTTTACGATCATTGAAAGCTCAATGTCGCATGTTTACTCATTTTTCCTGATAACTGCGTTCATTTATGCCGTGTTCCGTTTTTTTGAATCCGGTAATTCCCGTTGGGTTGTCCCGGGAGCGCTACTACTTGCAATGATTATCCTGGTAAGACCAACAAACGGATTAGTAATTCTGCTTGTTCCTGCGATGGCCTCAAAAAGTCATCCATTTTCATTACCCGGAATGCTGAAAAGACCATATTTAGGCAGAAACCTGGTTTATGGAATACTGCTGATGGCGTTTTTGTTTTCCCTTCCCATGTTGATGTGGCATCATCAAGCAGACCGGTGGCTGGTATATTCATACGGAAGTGAATCTTTTCAATTTACCGAACCCCATTTCTTTAGCATCCTGTTTTCCTACAACCGCGGCTGGTTTGTTTATACGCCTATTGCTTTTATTTCATTGGCGGGATTTATCGGTATATGGAAGAAAGACCGGTCTCGTTTTTTTTGGATTGCTGGTTTTCTCCTCCTCTTCATCTATCTTCTTTCTTCCTGGTGGATGTGGTATTATGCATCAAAATGCGGACAACGGGCGTTCATTGACATTTATGTCCTCATTGCCATTTTATTATTTTATTTTTATGAAATTATCCATAACAGAAAATTTGTAAACCTCCTTTCTGCAATCTTTGTTTTGCTTACTGCCTTAAACATTCTGCAGCTTTATCAGCATGCAAGGTTTGTTTTTCCTGCCCAATATATCACACGCCAAATCTATTGGGACTCCTTTTTCAGTCTCTATCCGAAGGCCAGGGTATTTCTTCCTGCTAATTCAGTCCTGGCCGAAAAATCATATTTCAATAATATGGAAAAGGACCTGGGTTGGATAAATTATAATACCGTAAGGAATGTTAAGGCTTATAGCGGGATGAAATCTTCTTATATTGATCATGAAAGGCAATACAGTGTGGGTTTTGCCCAAAATCCGGAACCAGCCTTTTCCACTCATAACCGAATTGTCAGAGTTAGTGCAGTGGTTTTTCCCGTTTCAGTTAAACCCTTGTCATCCCTGGTTATCGATTTCCAGACAGAAGGAAAGAGCATTTGCTATAATTCATTTTATTTCATGAATAATACAAGGGTAAATCACTGGACACAGCTTGAATTTGCAGTTTATGTTCCTGAAAATCTTCCGAAAAATGCTATTGTAAAAGTTTACTTTTATCATAACCCCGGAAGCGGAGATTTATATATTGATGACATTAAGGTGGATTTTTTATCGCTTCGCGATGATAATGAGACCCGGCATATTGAAGGAATTTCAGTACCTTGCAAATGAATTTGAGGCTTTTAGAAATTTATGATTGGACGACTTACAATTTCAGATTTTTTTCAACCGTAAATCGGCAATTGTATCTATTATGTTTGTAAATAAATGAGTTAGAAGATGTTTATCCTGAAAATCCAGGGAACGAAAAATATTCCTGATTACATTCAGATCCGGGATGAAGATTTCACGCTTCTTGCCTATTTCCGACTGAACAATCATAAGAGGGCTTTGGCGCGTTGTAATCTGATGGATAAAATCGAGATTATTGTAAAAATTGCTGAAGAGCTTCCTTACGGACAAATCCGGAAACTGGATATTTGAATCCTATTGATTCACATTGGTGTGGTTGGCAATTCTGTATGCTACCAGATAACTTAAATTTTATCCGGAATCCATGGTTTTAATAATATCACGAAGGTATAATGAAGTTCCACGAAGAAAAGAAATTATTGACTTCGTTTCTGCTTCGTGGATCTTCGTGTGATAACATTTTTTTTGGTTCAGTTATTATCAAATTAAGCGTAAAAATTACTTACTGGTTGTCAGATAGCTAACAAGAGTTATAGAGTAGGCGCAAAGGAGTTGTTGATTTTCAGGTTGTTGGAGAATAATATTTCGGTTATTTCATTTGAATGATCAGAAAAAATGGCCAGAATTGAATTTTGTTTGTAGTTTTACTTCTCATTACTATAAATTCAACAAATTTGAGTACAATGTTCATATCAAACATGACACATTTCCTTGATGACCAGGGAAATATCGCAAAAGAGATGCGCAAAGAAGGCAGAGAACATGCCAGTTTTCTTGCATTGATTGTTGATTATGCCACAAAGGATTATCCACCCCCCGTTAATGCCACCGAGATCAGGTGTATGAACAAGACGTGTACTGGTTTAATTGAAATTGAGGTGGACTTCGAGAATGAGTCAATCGAGTGGTGGTGCGACAAATGTGCAGAAGCCGGCAGGATTAGCGATTGGCAGCAAACCAAGTGGGATAATCGAAAATAACCTATTTTTCTCTCATATTTTCACGGAAGTTGTTGATAATTTCAACAGTACGAACTCTTGGTTTTTAGCGGGCATCTTGCGAGTTCAAGAAAGGTCAAAAAGGGAAGAAAAAAACTGTCATAAAATTGAAATCGGTATATGGGCTTATTGTATCTTTACCATAGAAATGAAGTTTTAATGAATTTGAGGAAAAACTATTCTTACCATGGAAGACAATCTTTTAGACAAGGCCAATGAAATTTTAGATAAAGCGCAGTTGGCAGCAGCCGAGTTCCATCAGTTTGATCAGGAACAAACTGACCGTATTGTTGAGGCAGTTTTCAAGGCTGGCTTTAACAACCGCGTAAAACTTGCAAAAATGGCGCAGGAAGAAACAGGTATGGGGGTGTGGGAGCACAAAGTGATTAAAAATGTATTGGGAACCCAATTAGTTTATGAAAGTATCAGGAATGAGAAAACTGTTGGGGTTATCTCTTATGATGCGCGTACCGGGATTACTGAAATTGCCCAACCGCTTGGACCGATCCTTGCCGTGATACCGGTAACTAATCCGACATCTACAGCGATGTTCAAAATCCTTATCTGCTTAAAATCCCGGAACCCCATCATTATCAGTTCCCATCGAGGAGCTGCTAAATCCTGCACGGAAGCCGTACGGATTTGCTATGAGGCCGCATTGAGTGCCGGCGCTCCGGAAGATTGCATACAGATGATTTCTTCAGGAAGCAGAGATTTTACACAGATGATCATGGCACATCCAAAAATTGCATTGATTCTGGCTACGGGAGGAACAGGGCTTGTCAAAGCAGCTTATAGTTCGGGAAATCCTGCAATTGGTGTCGGTCCGGGGAATGTTCCGGTCTTTATCGATGAAAGCGCCGACATTCCTTTTGCCGTCAGCAATATCATTTCCTCGAAAACATTTGATAACGGCACCATCTGTGCCAGTGAGCAAGCAATAGTGGTTGTGGATTCGATAGAACAACAGGTAAAAGCAGAATTTGAACGACAAAATTGCTATTTCCTCAGCAGCGAAGAGATTTTACAAGTTGAGAAGGTTGCAATTGTAGCTGAAACCGGCAGCATGAGTCCGTTTATTGTCGGGCAACCGGTTTCTGTTATTGCTCAGAAAGCCGGAATTACAGTTCCTGAAGGAACAAAAATACTTATCGCAAAGCTTGCAGGGATTGGAAAGGATTATCCTCTTTCCGTTGAGGTGCTGGCACCTATTCTGGCTTTTTACAGCGCCAAAGATTACCATGCCGCCGCAAATTTTTGCATCGACCTGAATTATCTTGGTGGAATCGGCCATAGCGCCTGTATTTACGCCAACAATGAGAAGCGTATTATGGAGTATTCCACATTGCTTAATGCAGGGCGTATTCTGGTTAATACTCCTACTTCCCAGGGGGCTGTGGGATACTTTTATAATCACCTTGCGCCATCACTCACCCTGGGCTGTGGCACGGGTGGGAAAAATATCACCACAGAAAACATCACGGCTAAAAATCTGATTAATATCCAACGGGTCAGCCGCAGAAAACCCAATGAATTGTGGTTCAGTCA
>CAIWTA010000308.1 GCA_903915465.1 uncultured Bacteroidales bacterium
AAGATGGAATAGATGACGGCGGCCTGTTGTGCCGCCTCATGGGATCCTGCGAAGAGATAATTCTTCCGGCCCAAATTATGGAAAGCTTTCCATAATTTGGGTTATGTAAAGTAAAATATTATGTAAAGCGACATATCGCAACATGATATAAATCTGCAACTTAATATTCTCCGAGGTCCGTATCACTTTACATAATATTTGAAGCTATTTTTGAACAAGTGGTGCTTTTACCACTCAACAAAATAGGTTCAAATATGGAAAAGAAAACTTTTGAAGAAGTAGCCTCTCAAGCAACAATGTGTTTAAAGAACCGGCTCTTGCGGGCTGCCGGGACATTAAAGTATTACAACTATCATTGGCGAAGAATAAAGCGGTATATGGAATCTAAAGACATTGAATTCATTGACGTAGCAGTCTGCCATGATTATCTCTTGCAAGAATTTGGAGATCGTGATTATTCGACACTGGATAAAGGAGAAAAGGACGATGTCAAAGTCTTCACTACGCTTATTGAGTTTATTGAGTCAGGCACCATCCAACCCCGAAAAGAAGTAACTGATTTTGAAGGTCCAATAGGGCAGCAAATGATCAACTATCTATCTTACAAGACTTCTCAAAGATTAGCGAAACATACTGTGAATGAGTATGAACAATATCTTTTCAGATTTCTTTGTTATCTAAAAGAGAGCAAAGTGACATCAATCAGGTCTGTAAATCAGCTACATATAATAGATTACATCAAGTCTATTGATCCACAAACGATCTCACTTGCCCATATCTCGATTCGGACACTAAGAGACTTTTTCAAATATCTGTACATCAAAGAGGTAATAGATGTGGATTTATCATCCATGATGCCAAAAGATAACTATAAGGCCCAGGCAAATATGCCCTCCACATACACGGCTGAAGAAGTTGAGAAGCTATTATCTTCAGTTGATAGAAATAGTGCCATAGGGAAGCGTGACTATGCTATTATTTTGCTGGCAGCAAAGCTTGGATTGCGTGCCTCAGACATTGCCAATCTCAAGTTTGAGAATGTATTATGGGAACAAAGTTCGATCCGGTTGACTCAATATAAGACTGGTCGCATGATTGAACTACCAATACTTCCCGAGGTTGGTAATTCGCTGATTGAGTATCTGAGATTTGGCAGACTTAAATCCGAAGAACCTTTTGTATTCCTTTGCGCACGATCTCCATACAATCCAATACATTCATCTGTTATTACACAAATTGTAAGGAATACTTTTGCTAAAACTGAGATCAACACAAAGAACAGAAAACATGGCCCGCATGCTCTCCGCCACAGTCTGGCAGGTCGTCTGTTAGAAAGGCAAACCATTTTGCCGGTGATAAGCGAAGTGTTAGGACACGAGAATACGGAATCAACAAGGTTTTATCTCCGTATCGACCTGACTTCACTCAGACAATGCGTATTAGATGTTCCTGGTGTCTCCCCTGGATTTTATGCACAGAAAGGAGGATTATTTTATGAATAAACGCGCTCTTTGGGGCATATATGCTCCATATATCAGGCAGTTCATCGACTTTAAAAGGAGTTTGGGATTTAAATATGTCAGTGAAGAAGTCATATTCTCCTCGTTTGATCGGTTTACCATTGAATTGGGTGAAACGGAAGTGGGTATCTCCAAAACACTTGCTGAAAATTGGTGTCAGCGCAAAAATAATGAGTCAGACTCGTATAGGTTCCACAGGGGTGTCTGCATCAGTCAATTATCTTCCTATTTGTGCAAGATCGGAATACGTTCGTTTATTCCCCGACTACCGCAATGCAATACCACGTTTACGCCTTACATTTTCTCGAAAATGGAAATTGAAGCCATATTTAACGCTTCTGACGAACTTAGGGCACAGAGAAAAATGATGAACTCCATGCTGTTTGCAATGCCCGCCATACTTAGACTTTTATATGCTACGGGTCTGCGTATCGGAGAGGCTGTGGTATTACAGAACAAAGATGTCAATCTTACAGATAACTTCCTGGTAATAAGGGACTCGAAAAATGGAAAGCAACGAATGATCCCTATATCAGAGTCATTATCAGCAGTCTGTAAAGACTACGTTCATCATCGGAACTCACTTCCATTGTTTAAATCAGAAGACAACTATTTTTTTGTCTCCTTGAACGGTTCCAACTTCTCAACAGATGCGGTTTACAGACGGTTCCAGGATATACTCAAAATAGCGGGAATTCCATTTACTGGCAATCATCATGGCCCCAGGCTGCATGATCTTCGTCATACATTTGCTGTAACCTCATTGGCCCAAATGGCGGAGTCCGGTGTTGATCTGTATTGCACGCTTCCAATTCTTTCCACTTATCTTGGCCACCAATCATTAAGTGCCACCAACTCTTATGTGAGACTAACCGCAGAGATGTTTCCTGGTTTGCTCAAGGATGTTGATATGGTGTGTCTTAACGTATTTCCTGATGTCACGAGTTATGAAGCCAACTGATTTCTCCAAATATCTGACAGATTATCTTACAAGATATCTGTCGCATGAAAGAGGGTCGAGCTCCAATACAATCAGTGCCTATCGCGACACTTTTGTTCTGTTTATAACCTATATGGAGGCAATCCGTAACATAAAAGCTGAAAAGCTCCAACTGAAATCAATTACCAAAGAAACGGTTGTGTCGTTCCTTGACTGGCTCCAAACCGAAAGAAAATCGAGTGATACAACCAGAAACTTACGCTTGGCAGCATTACATTCTTTCTTCCGATACGTCCAATATCAAAACCCGGACAATCTGCATGAATACCAGAACATAATGTCTATCAAATTAAAAAAGGCAAGGGGTATTCCGATGAATTATCTCACGATTGAAGGCATTAAATTGCTTCTTAATCAACCTGATGTCAACTCAGAGAAAGGACGTCGTGATCTTGCCCTTTTATCACTTATGTATGACACGGGATCTAGAGTCCAAGAATTAATAGACTTGACTTCTGGGGCAATAAGACTGGATAAACCATATACTATCAGGATTACTGGCAAAGGCAACAAAACACGAATAGTACCACTTCTGGAGCAGCAAGTGAAAATACTAA
>CAIWTA010000309.1 GCA_903915465.1 uncultured Bacteroidales bacterium
ATCTATGAACAAAACAGCATTGATCACCGGGGCAAGCAGTGGCATTGGTTTGGAGCTTGCAAAGGAATTTGCAAAAAATAGCATTGATGTCGTTTTGGTGGCGCGGAATGAAACCCGCCTGAATGAAATTGCAAGGGAACTTTCAACGCAATATGGAATCCGGGTATTTGTAATGGCCATTGATCTTAGCAAACCGGATGCAGCTGCCGAAATTTTCCAGCGCGTAAAAAAAGAGAACCTCTTCATCGAATATCTTATAAATAATGCTGGTTTTGGAGATTTTGGGATGTTCTGCGATTCCGACTGGAAAAAGCTTGAATCAATGATTTCGCTTAACATTACTACCCTAACGAGATTCTGCCGGCTTTTCATAGGAGAGATGAAGGAGCTGAAACAAGGAAGGATCATGAATGTAGCTTCAACTGCAGCTTTTCAGCCAGGTCCATTGATGGCCGTCTATTATGCCACCAAGGCATATGTGTTGTCTTTCTCGGGAGCTATCAGCAACGAGCTGAAAGATTATGGTATCACGGTTACAGCTTTATGTCCCGGACCGACTTTGTCAGGATTCTGGGATGCGGCAGTTGCAAACGATTCCAAACTGGTGAAATGGAAAAAGATGCCAACATCCGCTGAAGTTGCTGCTTATGGGTATAAAGCCATGATGAAAGGCAGGAGCATCGCCATTCATGGATGTATGAACCGGATCATGGTACTTAGTGTAAGGTTTTCTCCCAGGAAAATGGTCATCGCAATCGTCAGAAAAATGTCAGAAAAAGCAAAGTAAAACAGAAATTGTTTATGTTTATTTCTTTGAAGCACAGAAAGATTTTGTAATTTTACAGATAACCAGAAAAAATTTGCACTATGGAACGATTTGAAAAAATTCTTGTAATTGACAATGAGTTTGAAGCTGAAAGATTGACGGAAATTTTAAACAGTAAAAACATTCCTCACGGGATCATTCCAGCTTCTGACTCAATATTAGGAGGAATAGAACAAATGGAGATTGGATGGGGCTATCTTGAAGCGCCAATCCGGTATCAGGACGAAATTATGGAGATTTACCGGGGAATTGAAAATAAATAATAAAATTTGTTTTTTTGGTTTTGGAAATGAAAGGATTTTTGCCTCAAAGGAATTTCCCTCCTTTGAGGTTTTGTTTTTTAAACTTTTATCTTTGCATCGGTGAAAGATTTTGTTAAAATATTGCGCTATGCTGTCCCTTACTGGGTTTATGCATGCCTGAATATACTTTTTAATATCCTTGCCGTACTCTTTTCAGTAGTTTCTTTCGCTGTATTCATTCCAGTTCTGCAGATGCTTTTTCACCAGATGGAGATCCCGAAATCAGCCCCGGTTCTGAGATGGTCTGATTTTAATTCACTCAAGGACAATTTTTACTTTCATTCAGGGAAGTTCATCCAGGAATACGGCAATGAAAAAATTCTCATTTACATTGGACTGATTATCATCTTCCTCTATTTTTTCAAAAATCTGTTCCGTTACCTGGCAATGTACTTTCTGGCCGTCGTCCGTAACGGAGTCGTAAAAGATCTTCGCAACCGGCTATATAAGCAAATTCTTATACTTCCGCTGTCCTACTATAATGAAAGGCGAAAAGGAGATATTATCGCACGCATGACAAATGATGTGCAGGAAGTTGAATGGTCGATCATGAGTTCATTGGAGATGGCCTTCAGAGATCCAATTACAATGATTGCTTATCTTATCACTTTGTTCATTTTAAGCCCCTCACTAACCATATTTGTTCTGGTTCTTTTACCTGTCAGCGGTTTCTTTATCGGCCGGATCGGGAAGAGCCTGAAACGAACTTCCGACAAGAGCCAGAAGAAAATGGGATTCATCCTTTCCATGATCGAAGAGACCATTTCCGGACTGCGAATCATCAAAGCATTTAATGCGATAAATTTTGCCAACAAACGGTTTCAGAAAATCAATTCTGAATATACGAGATTGATGATTCGTTTGTACCGGAAACGTGACCTGGCTTCGCCTTTAAGTGAATTCCTGAGCGTTTTGGTTGTTACTATCGTTTTATGGTATGGTGGCAAACTGGTTTTTACTCCGGGCAATAACCTGGATGCTGCTGCATTTATTGTTTATCTGGGGCTCTTTTCTCAATTGATGCCTCCCGCTAAAGCAATAACCCAGGCCTATTACAATATTCAGAAAGGTGCTGCTTCTGTGGAGAGAATTTCCCACATTTTGAACGAACCTGAGGTGATTGTACAAAAGGCTGATGCCATGAAGAAAAAGGATTTTCACAATCAGATCGAATACCGGAACGTCAGTTTCAGGTACGAAAAAGAAGATGTCCTGAATAATTTTAACCTGACTATTCCAAAAGGAAAAACAATTGCTGTTGTGGGACCTTCAGGTGCAGGGAAATCCACTATGGTTGACCTTTTACCGCGGTTTTATGATTGTTCAGAAGGTAAAATATTGATTGATGATGTTCCAATCCGGGATATTGTGATTGAAGATTTACGGGGATTGATGGGAATTGTTTCCCAGGAAACTATCCTTTTCAATGACTCGATTTTCAATAATATTGCTTTCGGTATGGAACATATCAGTGAAAGCGATGTGATTGCTGCAGCCAAGGTTGCCAATGCCCATGAGTTTATTGACAAGATGCCACTGGGGTATTCAACAAATATCGGGGACCGCGGAACCAAACTTTCGGGTGGCCAGCGTCAACGATTAAGTATTGCACGTGCTGTGCTGAAAAATCCTCCCATTTTAATTCTTGATGAAGCCACCTCAGCGCTTGATACAGAATCTGAAAGATTGGTACAGCAGGCACTCGAAAACCTTATGCGGAACCGTACTTCCATCGTAATTGCCCACCGACTCTCTACAATCCAATTTGTAGATGAAATCATTGTTATGCAGAACGGAGCCCTCGTGGAACGAGGCACGCATAACGATCTCCTTGAAAAAAACAGCGTTTACCGGAAGTTATACGATTTGCAATCTTTCGTCTGAGCCTTAACCGAGAACCCGGAAAAATTGTTCTGGAAAATTTAAAACATAGGGCTCGTTTTCTTCAGTATTCGCCTATAAAAGGAAAGAATGTTAGAACGGGAAATAAACCCGATGTATTTCGATTCTTTTATAACCGGGATATTCCAAAGGTTAGAATCTTCAATCTTGATCATCACATCATCCATATTCTCTCCGGAATTAATTGTAAGGACATCTTTCTGTACCATATTTTCAATTGTCAGCTGATCGTAGTGCTCGGGTTTGAAAAGATATTCTTTGAATTGATCCAATTGAATCACACCAATAAAATTATTCTCTTTATCAATGACCGGAAAAATATTCCGGTTACTTTTTGTAAAGGCAGCAATAACCTGTTCAAAACCATCAGTATTTAACAATGGAATAAATTCAGTTTCTATCAGGTCATCCAGATGGATTTGTTTGAGCACGTTGCTGTCTTTATCATCGGTGAATAAATGTCCTTTTTGGGCGAGGTGTTTCGTGTAAATCGAATAAGGTTCAAAGAAACGGCTGATGAAATATGAAATCGCGGAAACGATCATTAACGGAACAAATAATACATACCCCCCGGTGATCTCTGCGATCAGGAAAATGGCCGTGAGCGGTGCATGGATCACGCCGCTCATAATTCCTGCCATCCCGACTGCGATAAAATTTGAGACATGAAGTTTGCTGATTCCTGAGAGATTTATGGCAGAAGAAAAACCGAATCCTGTTAATGCACCAGTAAAAAGCGAAGGAGCAAAAATTCCTCCATTTCCACCTGAGCTGAGGGTCAGAGCTGTGGCAAAAACCTTGATCAGAATAATGATCAAAGTGATCAATAACAGAATCCACGGATGATCAACAAAGTCGATGAATAGGCTGTTCTTTAACAAATCATTATAGGATCCCTTGAAAAGACTGTCGATCGTTGTGTAGCCTTCACCGAATAAAGGAGGGAAAAGGAAAATCAGAAGACCCAGGATCAATCCTCCACCAATAGCTTTTGCGATAACTCCTTTTTTTGAATCAAACCAACCTTCAACATACAGCGTAACCCTGGTCATATAAACGGAAAGTAATCCACAAATAACGCCAAGGACAATGTAAAAAGGGATGGCATGCATGTACCAGTCGTTGGTGATCAGGTAGAACAGTTGTCCTTTGTATAAAAGTTTGGAAACAATAGTTGCAGATGCAGTTGAGATCAGAAGAGGTATGAAAAGAGGAATACTGATATCGGTGAGCAGCACTTCGATAGCAAAGATAACACCAGCAATCGGACTGTTAAAAACTGTGGCAATTCCTGCAGCAGCTCCGCATGCAAGCAGCAATGCCCGCTCCTTGTAACCAAACTTAAACCGTTGGGCAAAATTTGATCCGATCGCAGCACCGGTTATGACTATTGGCGCCTCAAGTCCGGCAGATCCACCTAAGCCAACTGTAATTCCACTTGTGATGATATGCGAATACATCTTATCCTTATTAACTCTTGAAGAACGACGGGCAATGGAAAACAGGATACTACCCAGTCCTTTCTCCAGTTTACCCTTGAAGAAGATCTTCACAACGGCAACCGTAAGAAGGATTCCGGTTAGCGGCAGAAAAATGTACCAGAGATGTGACCCGGAATAGATAGAAAAAAAATCCGGGATTTTATGCAATGAATGTACCAGAATCTTTAAAGCAATGGCTGCGAGGGCAGAGATAATCCCGACAACGATACTGGCCATTATAAGGAAAGTACGATGCCCGATATGGCTTTTTTGCCAGGTGATTAACCGGTCTGAAAATCTTTTCAACATCGAGAGAAATGAGCGGTTTAGTTAAAGTTCAACCATTTTCAGCATGGTTTTTTCTAATCGCTGTTTCAGACTTTTTGTCGGGCAGGTGTAGTTGTTTACGATGATTGCAAAGATAAGTTTCTTTCCCTGGAGGGTACGGACATAGCCTGTATAACTTCTTACACCGGCCAATGATCCTGTTTTGGCACGCAGTCTTCCTTCGCCCACTGTTCCTTTCAGCCATTTGTGCATGGTTCCACTGATACCTGCGAGGGGAAGAGAGTTGTAAAAAACCGGGAAAATTGTAGAAGTTGTGATCTTGAACAGAATATCTGTCAGTTGTTTTGGAGAAATGATATTGTTCCTCGATTTCCCGCTGCCATCGCAGATATACAAACCTTTCATGTCAATGCCCTTTGCCTGCCAAAATTCCATCACAGCTTTGGAACCGTAATAAAAATCCCGTTTTTTATACTTGTATTCCCCGATCTTCTGCAACATGCGGTTGGCCCGCCAGTTAACACTGTTCAGGTTGGTGATTGTGACTTCCTTATAGACCGGACTTCCAAAAATTTCAAGTGCCGCTGCTGTAGTCAGGATCTTTTGTGTAGATGCCGGTATCATTCCCTTTCTGGAGTTAGATTCAAAGAGCATTATGGGTTTACCTTTCGTGAAGTCAATGATTAGATAACCAAGATCGGCTCCTTTGAAACATGGATTTGAATTCAACTCCTGAAGATCCTTGTGAAGTGCATCAAGAGCGATTTTTTCAGTCGGAACAACAGCCACAGAATCATGTTTCGGTTTATTCGAAACTTCAGTATGCCTGCTTCTGCAGGAGAAAGTAAGAAAAACTAAAGATAAAAGAAAACAGAAAAACAGAATTCGCTGAAACATAAAGCAACTTCAATGACGGATGCAAATATCGAAAAAATAACAACACTGTCAAGTACATGAGGTCAATCTTACATTTTACAGGTATGATTTGTTGGGATGGACTAAAAATAAAAAAGCCTCAGAATTGTATCTGAAGCTTTCGAGTGATGACGAGTAGTTTTTAGGGCAGGTCGAATTGCTTAGTTTACCAGACTTGTAAAAAATTCCCCAATCTTTACGGCTGGTGGCTGTTTACATCGGAATCACCACTTATTCGTTTGTATGATAAAATACTTGATAATGTACCATTAGCCTATTATTGCGTTCATCTGATAAATAACTCACGATTGAAATAGTTATTTAGATATTTTATCTATGCAAAGGATGTGCCATAGTAATATTGTGAGCAGGATTATTTGTCCTGAGAGTGTTATGTGTCAGAAAAACAATAACATATCAAAAATTAAAGAAGAGAAACCGGGAGTGATTGAAAGTGTGACGTTAACTGGCGAAATTTAAATGTAACAAAAAGCCAACAACTGTGCGGTTTTATTTTTTTGTTTAACTTCGTGACTAAATTCGACTAATTAACTGATTGTGAATTTATTCACAAATGGAATTTAATTTATTCAGGATGATAAAAAAAATATTGGTTGCCAACAGGGGCGAAATTGCTGTTCGGATTATGCGCTCCTGTCGTGAGTTGGGGCTAATTTCGGTAGGTGTTTTTTCTGAAGCTGACAGGAAAGCCATGCATGTCCGTTATGCGGATGAAGCCTATTATATTGGTTCTGCCCCTTCACGGGAAAGTTATCTTAACATGGAATCCATTCTTGAAGTGGCAAAACATTCAGGTGCAGATGCAATTCATCCGGGGTATGGTTTTCTTTCGGAGAATGCAAAGTTTTCTGAACGGTGCAAAGAAGAAGGAATCATCTTTATCGGCCCTTCTTCACATTCAATTTCAACGATGGGAGATAAAATCACTGCGCGACAGACTATGACAAAAGCAGGTGTTCCGGTGGTTCCTGGCACGACTGAAAAAATCATGGAAGAGTTTCGGGCTGAAGAAATTGTTAAGGGGATAGGATTGCCGGTGATGATCAAAGCTTCTGCCGGAGGCGGAGGAAAAGGAATGCGATTGGTCAAACATATGGATGAGTTGATCCCTTCTTTCCGGACTGCAAAGTCGGAAGCCATGAATGCTTTTGGGGATGATTCAGTCTATATTGAAAAATATATTGAATCTCCGCATCATATTGAATTCCAAATCCTTGCCGACCGGTATGGGAAAGTGATTCATCTTTTTGAACGTGAATGTTCAATTCAGCGACGTCACCAAAAAGTTATTGAAGAAACTCCTTCCCCGCTAATGACACCTGAGCTTCGGGAAGAGATGGGAAAATGTGCTGTTGCTGCTGCAAAAGCTGCTGACTACGAAGGGGCTGGTACGATTGAATTTATTGTAAATGATAATCTCGAATTCTATTTTCTTGAAATGAATACCCGCCTGCAGGTGGAGCATCCGGTCACCGAAAGAGTTGTCGGAGTGGATCTTGTTAAAGAGCAGATTAACATTGCAAACGGCTTGCCGCTTGAGCTTAATCAGGAAGATCTTCACCAGAACGGACATGCCATCCAATGCAGGATCTATGCCGAAGATCCTGATCATAATTTCATGCCTCAACCCGGGTTAGTGACGCACATCACGGTTCCACTGGGGTTAGGTGTGCGTTACGATGGGTATGTTTATGAAGGATACGAAATTCCTATGTATTACGATCCGCTTATCTCGAAACTGATATCGTGGGGTAAATCGCGTCAGGAATCTATTGCCCGCATGCGGAGAGCTCTTTACGAATACAAAATTACAGGAGTGAAAACCAATATCAAATTCCTGGAAAGGATCATGGATATTCCGGATTTCATTGATGGGAAATACAATACTCATTTCATTGAAACCAATTCAGACAAACTTTTTCAACCGAAATTCTGTGGAACAGAATGCGAGGATATGGCTCTGATAGCATGTTTTATTGATTATATCGACAAGATCGGCAAAATTCAGCCGCCTAAATTTACCGACGACCTTGCCTCAACATGGAAGGATTTCGGCAGGAAAAGAAGTATATTAAGGTTATAAAAAAGTGTTATGGCATATGAAATAAATATTGAAAACCGGACTGCCCATATTGAATTATTGAACCGGGTTGGCAGCAAGATTTTGATTGCCGTTGATGACAACAGTTACGAAATCGATATTGTGATGGTCGAAAATGGCGTTTATTCTATCCTTTACAAAGGGCACTCATACAATGTTGAATTGATCGCGGGTGACAACAGTAAGCGGTATATTGTAAACACATTTTCCCGATCCTTCGATGCGGAAATCATCGATGCTGAAACGAAATATCAGCAAAGCAGGGCAGCAGGGCATGAAACTGAAGGCGACAACAACATCTCCTCACCAATGCCCGGAAAGATCGTTAAAATTCCTGTACAAACAGGGGAACGTGTAACTTCCGGACAAACACTGATTGTCGTTGAAGCGATGAAAATGCAAAGTGAATTCAAAGCTTCCGCCGACCGGGTGGTTAACGAAATCCTTGTCCACGAAGGCGATTTAGTGGCAGCACATCAGATAATGATAAAACTGGTATAATAAAACCATAAACCATGATGACGTTAGAAGAAAGCTTCAAGGATTTAGAAAAAAGGAATAACCAGGCGGAACTTGGCGGGGGAATTGAAAAAATTGAAAAACAACACAAGGCCGGACGCGATACTGCCCGTGAAAGAATCCTGGCATTACTTGATGCCCAGACTTTTGTGGAAATGGACAAACTTGTTACCCATCGGTGCAGCGATTTTGGGATGGAGAAGAACAAAGTCCTTGGAGATGGGATGATCACTGGTTATGGAAAGATCGATGGACGGTTGGTTTTCGTGTTTGCACAGGATTTTACGGTCTTTGGCGGAACGATGAGCCGGGCTAATGCCGACAAGGTAATCAAAGTCATGGATACAGCCATGAAGGTGGGTGCTCCTGTAATCGGTCTGAATGATTCCGGAGGCGCGAGGATTCAGGAAGGAGTGGAAAGTCTTGCGGGGTACGCCGATATTTTTTACCGTAACGTGATGTCTTCGGGCGTCATTCCTCAGATTTCTGCGATTATGGGGCCTTGTGCAGGAGGAGCTGTCTATTCTCCTGCCATGACCGATTTTATTTTCATGGTAAAGGAATCCAGCTATATGTTTGTGACGGGTCCTGAAGTAATAAAAACGGTTACACACGAAGAAGTTACAATGGATGAGTTGGGTGGAGCGATGACACATAATTCAAAGAGTGGTGTAGCCCATTTTGCAGCCGACAATGATGAACAGGTTTTAATGATGATCAGAGAACTCATGAGTTTCCTGCCTTCAAACAACATGGAAGATCCTCCTACACAGCCATGTACTGATGATGTCATGCGACAGGATGAGACTCTTCAGACACTCATTCCAGCGGATCCCAACAAACCGTATGATATGAAGGATCTTATCACAACAGTAGTTGACAATCATAATTTTTTTGAGGTGATGCCCTATTATGCGCAAAATATCATCATCGGGTTTGCTCGTTTATCCGGGAAACCCATAGGAATTGTTGCAAACCAGCCGGCTTATTTGGCCGGTGTTTTAGATATCGATTCTGCTATGAAGGGCGCACGGTTTGTGAGATTCTGCGATTGTTTCAACATCCCGCTGATCACCTTTGTGGATGTTCCCGGGTTCCTTCCAGGAACGAACCAGGAATTTGGTGGTATTATCAAACACGGAGCAAAATTGCTTTATGCTTTCGCTGAAGCTACTGTTCCAAAAATTACACTGATCACCCGCAAAGCTTATGGAGGAGCTTATGATGTGATGTCGAGCAAACATATCGGCGCCGATGTGAACTTTGTTTATCCTACAGGTGAAATTGCAGTAATGGGTCCCGAAGGTGCAGTAAATATCATTCATAAAGGTAGATTAGAAGGCGCAGAACGAACCGCAGCCGTTGATGAATACCGGAGAACATTTGCCAGTCCTTACAAAGCCGCTGAATTGGGTTACGTCGATGAGATCATCTATCCGAAACAAACGCGGATCAAGCTTATCCAGGCTTTGGAGATGACGCAAAATAAGAGCAAAACAAATCCTCCCAAAAAGCACGGAAATATTCCTTTGTAACCATTGAATAACTGACAGTGAATAATGAAAAGTACTGTTTGTTATTCTCTGTGATCTGTTCACTGGTAATTTTTCACTTTTCACTGATTACAGTTTCTTCTACTTTTCTGGAGCTAAAAAACCTGATTCTTTTAATTGATTGAAAACTGAAAGAGATAAATTTATTTCGCGGTGGGCCAATAATTTTGGTTTGATTTGAAAATAATTCCTGTTTATATTTGCCAATTCTGCGGGAGAGTTTATGGCGTGTTGACAAAGTCATGCCCACTAAGCTCCTTTCAATGATAAGTTTTGCTTTACGAAAAAATTTTTTACGTCCTGTTTTTTTTCGATAGAAACTTTTGAATTTTTTTAACCGTCATAACATCTGTAAAATACATATAAACAGTGGTTTGCCTTCACGATTTTAGTTTATAATCGTTTCGCGGATTTAAGGATATGATATTGCGGCAATGCCTGAAATTGCTATATGTCCGTTTTTAGAATTGATGTCCGATTATAATACAATTTTCTGAATGCAGATATTCAGAAAATTAAACAACTTATTTGGAATTATTATTTATAATATGTCCGTTTATAATACACCCGTTTTTGAAAGTTATTACTATAATCTTTACATGTCGCTTTATATCAAATACATAACATACTGGCTTGATTTTTGTATGTTCTAGTTTTCTTACAGATGTCGATTTTTCTATTTGGATTTTTCTGCGTCTGTAATTTATTGAATAAAACCGTTGAATGTAGTTTATAATACATTGTAAATCAATAATGCGGCCTGTTAAGTAATACTATTTAATTGTCCGCAAAAAGGGATATAATATGTGTTCTGAGTTCTCAGAAGAAGAAACAAGGTTTATTACCTGGTTAAAGAATAATATGGTGTATGGGCAAGAGCAGGAATTAAATATACCTGATGAAATCTATTCGGGTGTTGTAAAAGATGAAGAAACGTTAGGTAGCTTTCCCTCTGATTATTGGAGAAGGGAAAAGCTGATTTTGTGGTGGTGGGTATTTTGCAATGACACTGACAGGTGCCTGTTCGTGTATTTCCCTGGCCTTTTTGGTTTATGGGCTGATATTATTGCGGCATCGTATAAGATACGGTTGCGGATGGAATTACTTTTCAAACAAGTTAAGCAGAGTTTTTTACTACGGTATTTCATGGGCGAATATGAAAATATAACCAAAACTCAAGCAATACATTATTAAACGCATTTACATTATTGTTGCATCTATAATACTTTTACACTATTACAAACTATCATTTATTAATCATTTAATCTCAGCCACATGAAACAAAAGCATGAACTTTTAAAAAGACTTTTAAGTGATCTTAGGGTAGCTGCCATAGCTCCTGTAAGGGAAGTTAGGAGCCAGACCAGAGATTCGCCTTTCACCTAGATAATGGGGAAAAACTGCACACTAATCATTAATTAATTAAATAAATTAAATTTATGAAAACAAAAATGTTACGAATATTGGTTTTCTTTATCATGCTGCTCGCAGGATTTTCCAGTGCTATGGCACAGGTTCCTTGTCCAGGAGCATCAGGCCCTCCGGTTGGCTGTTGTGCATGTACCGGATGTGCTCCTACTGTTGTTGCACCAAGTATATGTGCACAACCAGGACAGGTTGTAGTTCCAATAACAGTTCAAGGTGGCAATTTCTATGATATGGCCGCTATCTCATTGGAACTTGATTTCGATGCAGGAATTTTGAGCTATGTTGCAGGATCAATTACAGCACCAAATTTACCAGCCGGAGCACCTCAACCTATTGTTGGTACAACAGGTGCCGGAATACTTAAAATCTCCTGGACTTGGTTAACTACACCTGGTTCCGGATGGTCTTTGACAAATAATCAAGTATTATTCAACTTAACCTTTAACAATAACCCTGGCCCATCTCAGGGTTATGTATCAGCACTCACCTGGAACATGAATGTAAGTGAATTTGCTGATCAAAATATGATACGTCTTTTAGATCGTACAATTTTATGCCAAACTGCCAGCAATTATGTAACTGGCTGGGTAACTACACAAATGGTAACAGCTACAGCAAGTCCTAATCCAGTATGTGCAAAAGGGGCTGTTCAGTTAACCGGAACAAATACACTGACCTTAGGCCCATACACCAGATTATGGACCACAGATGCACCAATTGCTTGGTTAAGCAGCACCAGCACTTGTTGCCCGACTTTCACCCCGCAAACAGCAGGGACCTATCATGTAACATACAAAGTTACCGATGCTTATGGATGTTCAGACAGCAAAACGATTACAATTGTCGTAAATCCATTACCGTCAGCTACGATAACCGGAGGAGGAGATGTATGCAAGAATACGGTTCCTGGTCCGACAGTAACCTTCTGTGGCCTCAATGGCACTGTACCCTATACTTTTACATACAACATCAATGGTGGTGTAAACCAGACCATCAGCACAACGGGATTGAATACCTGCGTAAGCTTAACAGCACCGACTACCACAGTAGGCACGTTTGTATACAACCTGGTAAGTGTAAGTGATGGCAACATTTGCACCCAACCTGTTACTGGATCAGTTACAGTGACTGTTTATTCATTACCAACAGCTACGATTACCGGAGGAGGTGCAGTATGTAAGAATACGTCTCCTGGCCCTACAGTAACTTTCTGTGGCGCCAGTGGTTCATTGTTACCCTATACCTTTACCTACAACATCAATGGTGGAGCGAACCAAACTATCAGCACTACAGGAGTCCTAACATGCGTAAGCTTAACTGCACCAACAGGAACAGTTGGCACGTTTGTATACAACCTGGTAAGTGTTAGTGATGGACATTGCAGTCAACCTGCCAGTGGATCAGTTACAGTAACAATTTATTCATTACCAACAGCTACGATAGCCGGAGGTGGGTCAGTATGTAAGAATACATCTCCTGGTCCGGTTGTAACCTTCTGTGGCACAAATGCTTCATTGTTACCCTACACTTTTACCTACAACATCAATGGAGGTGCTAACCAGACCATCAGCACAACGGGTGCAAATCTATGTGTAAGCTTAAATGCACCAACAGGAATAGCAGGCACGTTTGTATACAACCTGGTTAGTGTAAGTGATGCCAACAATTGCAGTACTCCTGCAAGTGGGTC
>CAIWTA010000310.1 GCA_903915465.1 uncultured Bacteroidales bacterium
ACGGCATCATTGGTCTTGATCTGGGTTCTGTCAATTTCTGTCTTAAAAGTAAAATTTCCGACAGCACCACTGAAATCTGCAGGCTTCTCAGCGGTAGGCAGAGGGCGAACATTGATTGCCAGAGCATTCGACTTGAGCGACTTGTCGACAGTGGCATATGCGTTGCTGAAAAAACTATCGTTAAAGAAATCGTCGAAAAAAGGATCTCCTGTTTTGGATTTTGTTTGTCGTCTGATTTGCGCAACACATTCCATTTCCAACGGTTCGATAACAAGACGGCCACTCTTTAACGGGAATAGTGCAATCTTCCGGATCTCTGCAACGATATATTGTTCACCATCAATCACCTGTGTAGTCTGGTTCAGCTTTTCATTTTCTTTGATCAGATTTTGAGACCAGAATCCCTGGAACGAGGACAATTTTTTGATGGAGATCTGATTTATCGGAACCTTTGTATAGATCTTGTAAGTGACAACAATTCCTTCTCCCTGCAGTGGATCTGCATTACTGGCAAAAGCTTTAAGGAAAACGTCATGCGTACCTGATTGAATCCCTGAAGAACCTGATTGCCCGGGTTTACCCTGCCGGTTTACTGAATTCTGTACCTGATTTTGCTGACCTGCCCCACTCTTTTCTACTTTTACCGTCACTGAATTTGACCGGTATTGTTTCTGGTCAACCATAACGACTGCAGGGGGGATTTCAAACGTTCCCTCCCGTGATGCCAGAAGATAATAAGAATAAGTATAGGTTATAGACATCGATGTCCTGCCATTTATGGCTCGTATGCTCGAAGTTGTGGAAGTGTTTGGTCCTGAAATAACATCAAATCCGGATATGGTAGGCCCGCGAAAATTATTTCCCTGAGCATTAAGTGTATACGACAAAGCGAAAGTTTCGCCCACTGCAACTGCAGGTTTTGCAGATCCTACAAACTGAACATCCTGTGCAATGGAGCTAAATCCCAGAAGAAAAAGCAACGAAAAAAATAGCAGGAATCGCTTCATCATATCCTTATTCTTATTTTTTCATCTTTCATCAAATCGTTTACCAATCCTTTATAATCATCATCTGATTTGCCTGCACCCTTTTCTTTTCAACTTTCTGCATAGTCTTTTTCTCGTCATTTTTAAGGGCTTCCAGCATCCGTTCAGCATCTTCCTTACTGATTTTTTTCTCTTCCTGAGGTTTGTCTTTTTTATCCTGTTTCTGATCTTTATTCTGCTGATCTTTGTTCTGATCCTTTGGCTGCTTTTCCTTATCCTGTTTATCTTTCTTATCCTGGTCTTTCTTGTCTTGATTTTGTTGCTGTTGCTGCTGTTTTAGCATCATTCTGGCATATTCGAGATTATATTTGGTATCTTTATCTGAAGGATTATTTATCAGGGAATTCTTATATGCCATAATACTTTTGTCATATTCTTTTCCCTCGAGTAGTGAATTCCCAAGGTTATGATAAACTTTTGCTTTATCGGATGAACTTATTTTTGAACCAGCCAGGTCGCCAAAAATTTTTGAAGATTCCGCAAAATTCTTTTGTTTATATACAGCATCACCTAAATTAAACTGGCCTTTCAGCGATTCTCTGTTCAGTTCAAGACTTTTTCTATAATCTTTCTCGGATTCCTTGAATTTTCCCTGTTCATACAATTTATTCCCGCTGCGCAAAAGTTTAGTCGATGCCTGGGGAAAAGATATCAAGGGTAAAATAAAAATGAAAAAGCCACATATCATCAGCCTTGAATGGGATTCTTTTCCCGGAGATAGTTGAAGATGAAATAAAAACAACCTGAGAAAATTCACAAAATTCATTGTTTATTTATGATTATCAGTTGTTAATTTTTTTTCAAACGGTTTAAACTTACTAAACCATTGGTTTCTCTTATCGAATACAAAAAGCTCAAAAATAAGGAATATCAAGCTGAATGCAATAAAATACTGAAACAGATCTTCATAGTCGGAATATTGCCGGTTATCAATTTCAGCTTTCTGAATTTTGCTAATATCATCCAGCACTTTCTGTAACCCGACTTCAGAATTGTTAGCCCTGATATAGATCCCTTTTCCGGCAGCAGCAATTTGCTGGAGAAGGGATTCGTCCAAGCGGCTCACAACCACATTACCTTCTCTGTCCTTCTTAAACCCAGTCTGAATGGTTCCATTGTAAATCGGAATTGGTGCCCCATCAGGGAGCCCCATACCAATTGTATAAATAATTATCCCTTTTTTCACAGCAGCTTCCGTTTTTTCCACTACATCACCTTCATGATCCTCCCCATCCGTAATAATAATCACAGCTTTGTTGGCTTTGCTTTGTCCAAATGAATTGACTGAAAAATCAATAGCTTCTCCGATGGCAGTACCCTGAACACTGACAGAATTAGTGTTGATCGAAGAAAGGAACAACTTGGCAGCAGCATAATCCGTTGTTATTGGAAGCTGAGTATAAGCTTTCCCTGCAAAGATCACTATTCCCAAGCGGTCTCCATCGAGCTGATCAATCAGTTTGGAAATTGCCTGTTTGGCTCTTTCCAGACGGCTTGGTGTGATATCCTGAGCCAGCATACTGCTTGATACATCTAATGCGATCATAAGGTCAATCCCTTTCCGTTGAACTTTCTCAAGTTTTGACCCGGATTGAGGATCCACCAGAGCAATGATAAGAAATGCTAATCCTATCATGACAAGAATGAACTTAAATATCAATCTGTTTTTTGAATACTCCGGAATGAGTTGCATGATAAGCGGATATTCACCAAATCTTTGAAGTGCCTTTTTCCTCCAAAGCAAAAATAACACCAATAAAGCCGTGAATAGTGGTATCAGCAGGAGAAAATAGAAAAAATTGCTATGTGCAAAACGGAACATCAGTTATGGAATATTTCTAAAATATGTATTTCTGCAGACGATTTCAACTGCAATAAGAATAAGAGCGATTAAAGCCAACAACAGAAATTCCTCTTTTTTCTTTCGGAATTCAGTGACATCAATCTTTGATTTTTCGAGCTTATCAATTTCTTTATATACTTCACGAAGTTTCGTATTGTTTGTAGCACGGAAGTATTTGCCATCAGTGAGCTTTGCCACATCCTTAAGCAAAGGTTCATCAATCTTCACTTCCATGCTTTGAAGTTGAATTCCAAAAGGAGTTTGCACAGGATAAGGAGCCATCCCGATAGTCCCAACGCCAATGGTATAAATACGAATGCCGTACAACTTAGCGATTTCAGCAGCCGAAAGCGGATCAAGAGAGCCCATATTGTTGACACCGTCTGTGAGAAGAATGATCACTTTTGAAATCGCTTTGCTACCGCGCAAACGGTTAACTGCTGTAGCCAATCCATCTCCCAGAGCTGTGCCATCATCAATCATCCCGCTTTTGATATCTTTAAAAAGGTTCTTCAGAACCGCATGATCAGTGGTCAGAGGGCATTGTGTAAAAGTTTCACCGCTGAAAATAACCAGACCAATCCGGTCGTCTGGCCGGCCATCAATAAACTCCATAGCCACATCTTTGGATGCTTCAAGTCTATCAGGATGAAAATCCTGGGCGAGCATACTTCCCGAAACATCCATGGCCATGATAATATCAATTCCCTCCACCGTAATATCCTGGCGGCTCAGACTGGATTGCGGACGCGCCAAAGCAATAATAAGCACTGCAAGAGCCAACAGACGGAGGCCAAATAATGCATGATAAAGATATAGCCGAAGGCTTTTTTTTACTCCTCCGAAACCTTTCGTCGAGGAAACCCGGATGTCAGCATTATTCTTCTTCTTCCTGTAAAAATACCAGGCTACCAATACCGGGATCAGCAGCAGTAAAAAGAGGTAATTCGGTTGCGCGAATGTGATGCCCTTAAACATGTTTTATTCTTCCTTTTTATCAACTATTTGCTCTTCGCTTTTCGCAATGGTCGAATTAACAAAATCAATTGCATATTGTAAACTATCCTCATTTTCAGCAGGCAAAGGTTGCGCTTTTGCAAACTTGACCAAGTCAGCCAGTGTCAAAATTTGCTTCAACTTGTCAATTAATCTGACAGGAAGATCCGGATGCCCTGAAAGACCATCGACAATTTCTCCGGTAGTACTTTCCAAAGCCATGATCCGGAAACGCTCCTCCACATACTGCCGGATGATTTCAGTGACTTCGGTATGATACTCTTTTACTTTCCCATTCTGCCAAAGTTTTTTAACACGCAATTTCTCCAGTTCTGCCAATGCAATCTCATATGGTTGCAAGACGATCCTTGGTTTCAGTTGGAAAATGGGTTCAGCTTTTTTCCTTTTCTTTATGTAATATATTACAAACCACACTATAAGTGACAATAATATTACCAGGATAATCCATGGGAGAAGTTCCCGGAAAGTGATGGGGACTTTCATCGGTCCTTTGATAGGTTTTATGGCTTGTGAAGTATCGACCTTTATTGTATGAACACTCAAAACCAATGATTCTGTCTGGCTAAAATGCAGAGTTGTGTCTGGCAATTCCCTGAAATAGAACCGAATGGGAGGGATTGTATACAAACCAGAATCAAAAGAAGTTATTCTTAAGGTCTGGTGTAGTGTAATCCATTTTTTATCCTTTGAGAAAGTTGTATCAATTTTAGAACGATTCAAAACCTGAAGATACCCAAGAATAGTATCTTTGATTACAGGCCATTGGACCTGGGTTTTTGCTGAAAAAAGAAAGCTCATGGAAAGATTGGTTTGGTCACCAATAAGTAATTTATTGGTATCCAATTTTGCGCCAGCCTGAAAATCCTGACTACGCACAATGCCAATTGTGATTAAAACAAGAAAAACAATGAGAACTCCTTTGATATTTCCAAACATTTCGCTACTCGTTTTCACTGTTTACCAGTAATTCATCTATATACTTCATTACTTTCTAGCACTTCTTCGTTTGAACAGACCAATCAATGGTTTCACATAATCTTCGTCGGTACGGATCTTCACAAGATCGACACCACTTTTCAGCGCCACATCGTACAGGTAAGCGGTATGCTGAAGATGCCATTTACGATAAGACTCCCTGACTTTTTTATCTGATGAATCGACCCACAAACGCTGTCCGTTTTCGGCATCCCTGACCCTTATCAAACCCATGTCAGGAATTTCAGTTTCACGAAGATCATAAATATTAACAGCGATCAGGTCGTGTTTTTTATTACCGATTTTCATCGCATCTTCAAATCCGGTACTGAGAAAATCGGACAACAGGAAAGCAGTACATCTTTTTTTGATCACATTCGTGAAATATCTTAAAGCACCGGTTATGTCGGTTTCTGTATTCTGAGGAACGAAATCTATCAACTCACGAATAATTCTCAGTATGTGAGAAGTTCCTTTTTTGGGAGGAATGAATTTTTCAATTTTATTACTGAAAAAGATGACTCCTACCTTGTCATTGTTATGGATGGCGCTGAAAGCTAAAACCGCTGCAATTTCAGTGATCAGACTCTGCTTTATGTTTCCTTGTGTGCCGAATTGGTTAGAACCGCTGACATCTATGAGAAGCATAACTGTCAGTTCTCTTTCCTCATCAAAGATCTTAATATAAGGATGATTAAATCGTGCAGTAACATTCCAGTCAATATTCCTGATATCATCACCATATTGGTACTCCCGCACTTCACTGAAAGCCATGCCTCTCCCCTTGAATACACTGTGGTATTGTCCTGAAAAAATGTGGTTGGACAAACCACGTGTTTTAATTTCAATCTTCCTGACTTTTTTGAAGATTTCTGAGGTTTCCATTGTATTAATTGCCGAAATGATGATTTGATGAGCTGATGCGTGAAAAACTGAAGAAATGATTAGGGAACTTCGATAGTATTTAATATCTCGCTGATGATATCTTCCGTTGTGATGTTTTCAGCTTCTGCTTCGTAAGTAAGGCCAATACGGTGACGTAACACATCATAGGCAATTGCGCGAATATCTTCAGGGATCACATATCCTCTGCGTTTGATAAAAGCAAAGGCTTTGGCAGCAAGGGCCAGGTTAATACTTGCCCTCGGAGAAGCTCCATACGAAATGAGCCCTTCAAATTTTTTCAGCTTATATTCAGTAGGAAAACGGGTTGCAAAAACGATATCCGTGATGTAATTCTCAATCTTTTCATCCAAGTAAACTTCCCTTGTGACTGACCTGGCACGAATGATGTCTTCCGTTTTCAGAACTTTGTTCGTAGATACAGTTTCATTTGATATGTTCTGACGGATAATCGCTTTTTCCTCCTTTTTATCCGGATAACTAATTACAACTTTCAACATAAAACGGTCAACCTGGGCTTCAGGAAGAGGATAAGTACCTTCCTGTTCAATGGGGTTTTCAGTAGCAAGAACGAGAAAAGGTTCCGGCAAAATGAAGGTCTCATCTCCTATCGTCACCTGTCGCTCCTGCATGGCTTCAAGTAATGCACTTTGAACCTTCGCCGGTGACCGGTTGATTTCGTCAGCCAGGATGAAATTGGCAAAAATTGGTCCCTTCCTGACTTTAAATTCTTCCTTCTTCTGGCTATAGATAAGAGTTCCGATAAGGTCAGCAGGAAGAAGGTCAGGCGTGAATTGGATACGGCTGAATTTAGCATCAATGATATTTGCCAGAGATTTTATGGCGAGGGTCTTTGCCAATCCCGGGACTCCTTCGAGCAAGATGTGCCCGTTAGATAACAATCCGATCAGCAACCGCTCAATCATTTGTTTCTGACCCACGATGACTTTATGCATTTCCATCGTGATTATATCCACAAAGCTGCTTTCCTGTTGGATTCGCTCATTCAAGGCTTTAATATCAGTTTCGATCATAATGATTCATTTTTAGGCGTGCAAATTTATACATTTGAAAAAAAGATAGAAAAATAATTAATGTTAATAATTGTTAAGCTAAAAGTTAAATAAAAGTTAAGTTTGAAAAACACTGGTCATTCATGGTGGTAGGATTCGTTCTTCAAAATGGTCAATGCCCGGTACAATTGTTCCACAAAAAAAAGCCTTACCATCTGGTGCGAAAATGTCATCCGCGAAAGGGATAAGAGCTGCCCGGCTTTTTGTTTCAACGACTCATCGAATCCATAAGGGCCTCCAACAATGAAAGTAAGGGTTTTTGCACTTCCTGAAAATTTTTGATTAAGAAAACCGGAAAACTCAACAGAACTCATTTCCTTTCCTTTTTCATCCAGAAGGATAACAAAATCAGAAGAAGAGAGATATGGAGTGATCTTTTCAGCTTCTCTGGCCTTCCATTCATCTCTGCTCAAATGCAAGGCATTTTTTAATCCAGGGATTTCAACCATTGAAAACTTCAGATATCGTTTGATCCGGGATTCGTATTCAGCCATGCCAGTTTTCAAATATGATTCTTCCGTTTTCCCGATGACAACCAGCCTGATCTTCATTTTTAATGGGTTTCCGCGCAATAAAATGATCAATTTGAATTATTCAACATGCTTTTACAAATAGCGTTGAAATAGGTATAAAATTGTTTAAATTTGCATAATTACTGCTTTTTAACTTTTTGTTATGAAGAACCTCGGAAAATTTTTACTGACTCTCTTCTTTTTCACACTTTCCCACCCCTCTCATTCTGAGACAATTGGCCTGGAAGAGACAAACAAGTTTATCCTTGCGGCGCTAAATGCAGGGAACGCATCTGAATTATCAAAATATTTTAACAGCATGGTTGATTTGGGGATAACTGGTACAGAGGATTCTTATAGCAAGAACCATGCATCCCGGATACTTCAGGATTTTTTTACAAAATATCCTGTCAAATCAGTAAAAATACTGAAACAGGGAAACTCAAATGATGGTTCTCAATTTTCCATCGGCGAAATAGTGGCTGGAACCAAAACCTTTCGACTGTATTATTTATTGAAAAAAAATTCCACTCAATACCTGATTCAACAATTTCAGATTGAGGAGGAAAATTAACTGCAAACCATCTTATTACATGAATCTTGATGAGATTATAGAAAGTGCCTTGCACGAAGACATTGGGGATGGGGATGTTACTTCATTATCTATTTTTACTCAAAACACATGTGGAAGTGCACGATTACTCGTTAAAGACCATGGTATTCTTGCAGGAGTTCCTGTAGCAGAAAACGTTTTTCATAAACTTGATCCTGCCTTGCAACTGACAATCTATAAACAAGATGGTGCAAAAATTTCTCCGGGAGACATTGTTTTTGAAGTCAGGGGGAGCATTCTCTCCATCGTCACTGCCGAACGGCTGGTGCTGAATTTTATGCAGCGTTTAAGTGGAATTGCCACTGCTACGCACAATATCGTATCCATGGTCAACGACTTAGATACAAAGATCCTTGACACCAGAAAAACAACACCCAACCTGAGGGAGCTGGAGAAATATGCTGTACGTATCGGTGGCGGCCATAATCACCGTATGGGACTTTATGATATGTTTCTGATCAAGGATAACCATATAGATTTTGCGGGAGGGGTTATTCCTGCTATCATTGCGGCAAGGAAGTATATAAAGAAAATCGAAAAACCAGGAATAAAGGTTGAAATTGAGGTCCGGGATTTCAGCGAACTTGAAGCTGTTGTAGAATATGGACATGTTGACAGGATTCTTTTGGATAATTTCATCCCTGAAGCATTGGCAGAAGCAGTCCGGTTTATTGATGGTCGTTTTGAAACTGAGGCCTCCGGAGGAATTACTTCACAAAATGTAAGGAATTTTGCGGAAACCGGTGTCAACTATATTTCAATCGGCGCACTCACACATAATTTCAGAAGCCTCGATTTAAGTCTGAAAGCAGTTTTGCCAGGTAATCCACGCAGGGATCATTAAGCTGAAAAAAGATGCTTGAAAGATTCTTAAGGTTAAGGCTTATCGCAATTCTGATAAGGCTGTCGAAGAAAATTTTGATACCGGGTTTTGATGGAATACCGCTTTATGACGTTACCATCTTTTTTTTCAGGGGCCTTTCTGAGGGTTATATCACTTCACGTGCATCAGCCATCTCTTTCAACTTTTTTCTGGCAATATTCCCATCCCTGATTTTCCTTTTCACCATTATCCCATTCATTCCAATCGATAATTTCCAGCAATCATTACTTGCACTAATCCAGGATTTTATGCCAGGAAAAGCTTATGATACGGTCAAAGAAACGGTTGAAGACATTGTGACCAGGCCACGTGGAGATTTACTGTCGATTGGATTTATCCTGTCTCTTTATTTTGCAACAAATGGTATCAACAGCCTGATGGAAGCATTTAATAATACTTTTCATGCGATCGAAACACGCTCTGCCATTAAACAACGATTAATCAGTATACTTCTGATGATTATCATCTCTTTCATGTTGATCATTTCGATTGGCCTGATGACCTTCGGTACCGGAATATTAACACTTATTCTACCTGCAGAAATTACGCAAAGCGGTTTTTATTTTGGTACAATTGGGCTACTTAAATGGCTTATCATCCTTGCCACTCTTTTCTTTACCATCGCCTTTCTTTACTATTTCGCTCCAGCCAAAAGGAAGCATTTTCGCTTTATTTCTGCCGGAGCTTCCCTCGCTACATTTCTTATTGTTGTAACAACACTTGGATTCAACTTCTATGTGGATAATTTTTCCAAATACAATGCTCTGTATGGGTCTATCGGAACGCTCATGGTTGTGCTGCTGTGGATTTATTTCAATTCATTCAGCCTGTTAATTGGTTTCGAATTAAATGCAAGCATACAGAATGCAAAATCCGGGAAGATTGGACTAAAGAGAATCAGAATTTAATAAAGAACCGCAAGTATTATCCTTTCTTTATCTGGCCAGGAATCCTGGGAAGTATTTACTCTTTTTCGCCTCCTCCAGCATCTGCAGCAATTCTTTTCGGAAAACCAGTATTACAGCAATATAGATGATAATTAACTGGAGGCAATAAACCCAAAGTCCCGGATTCTTGTGAAAAGCAAAAAATGAAAAAAGACAAATCGAGACATAGAAGAGAGGCAAGTAAAACTGTTTGATCCTGTTAACTTTGAATACAAATACTCTTCTTGAACCGAGATAAAGAAGAAAAACCTGGATGAACTTTGAAAGAAACCCTGCATAAACTACTCCCAGCAATCCAAATTCCCTGATGCCGAAGATGCTGAATGATACCTGGAAGAGGGCAGCTATGCCAAAAATGACCGGAAGTAATTTCGTCATTTTAAAATAATAGATCGGGAGACTGTACATCGTGTATAAACTTCGTGTAATAAAGCCCAGGCATAGCAATCCCACAAAAGAAAACCCTTTATATAGTTCATGGTTTTTAACGAGCAGGGGGATGATCAGTGGGATTGCGATAACCATCAACGGGACAATGAAAAGGTTCACAATGGTAAAACCATTGAAATAGCGGTTCATTTCAACAGTACTTTCCTTCAGGTCCTGTTCTTTGAAAAGGTTGAAAATCTTTGGCGTAATCGCTACCGAAAGTCCGCTCTGAATAAATTCCAGGGTAACAATGCACTTTACAGTAAAATCATAGATTGCCACATCTGAAGATTGCATCATGGCTTTAATTATAAACCGGTCGAGCGAAGAAAGAATCCACCCGATAAAAATAAACAGGAATACCGGTAAACAGAAGATGAAAATACCGCGCAAAAAAGACACATAGATCCTGATACCAAATTCAATTTTAAAGAAATAGTATGCGATCACGGAATTTACAAAACTGGCCAGAAATCTGCCCCAGATGGGACCGATCAGGGTATGTGGAAAAAGGAATAACAGACCCAGTGAAAAGACGATTGTCATCACGAATGTGGAAGTGTTCATCCAGAAATAGCGGTCTGGTCTTTCCTGGTTAATGAGTAAATTGGTGTATGTTTTAAAGAAGCTGTTGCAAATCCCGGTTAAAATTGATAAAAATCCGTAAGGATAAAATTTCAAGTCCTGTTTTGGCCAGAAGGATTTAAAAACGAGATTTCCGGAGAAGATAGAGAACAAGGCAAAGATCAGTCCAATGACCAGCAACAACCCAGCTATCGTCCCTAAATACTGCTTCAGTTTCTCTGGTTGGTCCTTAAATTCAAAGAAATGAACGCCGATGCTCGTGTCCATTGCAAAGTTTACAATGATCTGAACCAGGAAAGCGATGGGGATATAGAGTGCCAGCAACCCGAGATCACTGGTTGACAGAAGGTTGGCGTAAAACAATAACAGGATAAAGGAGGTCGCAAGTGGCAATGCTCCAATGACAGAATAGATAATGGATGATTTAAAGAATTTTTTGGAGATCATCAGATATCAGGAAAATGGTTGTCAAAGGTATAATAAATGGTGAATACCAATCGTTTTCGTAAATAAATTTCATTGTTTTAACTAGGAGTTGTTTGATATCTTTGCGAAGAAATTTTATCCACGATGATGACAACTAACGATGCTGATTTTCTGGAATTTATAAGTGGACAAAGATTTGATTCTAATTATCCGATTGAATTTACATTTGATCTAAAAGTCAAAAACAGGGACACGATTCTATCAAATCTTGTTAAAAATAAAAGAATTATTCATGTTGGTTGCGTTGACCATCTTGACATTATTGAATCTAAAATTTCCGCTGGAACTTGGTTGCATCAAATCCTAATAGATTCTTCTAAAAGATGCTTAGGGATAGATATTAATCATAGCGGCGTTGAATATTTAAAAAAGAAATACAATATTGATGATTTGATTACTGCTGATTTAGTTCATGATAGTGTTAAGGAAATCGAAAATAATCATTGGGACTATATTCTTTTGCCAGAAGTGATTGAACACATCCCAGATGCTGTAACATTCATTTCAGCTATTCATGAAAAGTATTCAAGAAACATTGATAAGATAATTATCACAGTTCCAAACCTTTTTGCTTATTCACTATCCCAAAATGCTTCGAGAAATATAGAACAAATAAATACAGATCATCGACATTGGTTTTCGCCTTTTACTTTGATAAAATGTTTAAATGATGCGGGAGTCAAAGTTGAAGAATTAAACCTAATTAATGGCTTTTGGGGGCCGTTCTATTGCAATACAAAAGAGCGTGTTCTAAATCGTTTCATGCAAGTCATAGGACGAAAAAGAGATTACAAAAAGGTAAGAGACATGCGTTATGCTAAGGGTTTGCTTGTTATTGCCCGATAAAAAGCAATCGTCTTTTCCATCATTAATGTTTGTGAAAATTGGTTTTTTATTTTTATAATTCCATTTTTACTGATTTTTTCTGCAAGAAATGGATTGTTAAGAATCTTTTCCAATGAATTTGCAATATCCTCAGAATCTCTAGGATTTACGAGAATTCCATCAACTTCGTTTTCTATTATCTCTGGGCCACTCCCTATTTCAGAGTAAATTGTAGGGCAACCACAGACCATTGATTCCATTGGAGCCATAGAAAATGATTCAACGAATGAGGGAAAAATTGCCAATGTTGCCGTTCGGTATACGTGAAATAATTCTATTCTACTTACATGCCCCATGAATTTTATTTTCTCAATCTTATCCTTTGGGATAGTTTTGATAATATGCATCTTAACCGAGCCAACCTCAGAATCTTTAGTGTCCTTTCCATAAAGTTCTAATGTAGCTTTAGGAATTCGATCCAATAAAATGCAGAAAGCTTCAATTAGATTAAAAACACCTTTATTTCGATTCAGACTTCCGGAAAAAATAATTCGATTAGCTTCCCTTTCCAAAATATCAGAAAAATCAGGCGCCTCCAACCCATTGTAAATGATAGTGAATTCCTTTTTCAAGGAAAATACTTGAGAAGTTGTTTTTGCAGAGAAGTTAGATACTGAAAGCAACGCATCCGCTCTTCTATATGATTGCCTCTCCATGAAAGTTGTCAAAAGGTTGGGCTTTTTCCCAAGAACATTTGCAATAAAGGTATTTGACCCATGTGCTCTGATGATGAGGGGAATGGCTAGCTTTGGCCAAAAAGCGAACCAACCGCGACTGTCTGGGGCTTCAACAATATCAATTTCTTTTTCTTCAACCCATTTTTTAATTATTTTGTATTGAGTAATAAAAGGCAAGACCCACCCAAATTTGCCTTTCATAACACGTAATCGCCATACTTTCACCATATGATCTTCTTCAAAATCCGGAGCGGGATATGAATGAGGATAAATTCCAATAACTCTAACTTCATGACCGTTTTTTACCAATTCACGACTTAAAATTTGGACCATCGTTCCTATGCCTCCGTGAGGGCCTTCTGGATATTCGGGACAGATAAAGCAGATTTTCATTATAGTTTACTCATAATAATTATGCAAACACTAGAAATTATTAGAGTTTCATTTAAGCCGCCCAAAATTAAGAATATAAATCCTCTCAAAACTGGAAAAAAAATTTTAAATTTGTAAAACGATAGAGTTTTATCAGGACAAAATAGTGAAAAATCAAATTACCTTAAAATTTGTTTCCCTTTTTTTAATAATTCATGCTTTTTCAGCAGAGTCTAATATTTCATTGGCAGCAATTACTAATCAGCAAAAACCAGCTTTGGTAAATGGAATTAAGCAAAAATGCAAGAAAGTCAATGAATTATTCATTTTAGGTGATTCTCTCGTATATCAAAGAGATTATTTACATGCTTTGAAGACATATGATAAGTCTTTAGAGTTATCAAAAGAAAGCAGAGATCTTAAGGAACAAATTGAATCTTTAAAAAAGATTGGTGTTGTGCATGTAAATCTTACAAGATTCGACCGTGCAATTCCATATTTTAGAGATGCTTATACATTGGCAAAACAGACTGGAGATACAGCTGCACTTGTCGATCTTTTTGTTGTCTTTGCTCAAATTGATATTGAAAAGAAGGAATTTAAATTAGCCCATGTTTCTCTTTTTAATGCATTGAATTTAGTTTTAAGGTGCCAACCTCGTTACACCATAAAGTTATCTTTGGTTTACAGGAATCTTGGCTCACTTTATCTTAAACAGGATAAATATCAGTTAGCTTTATTCTACTATTTGAAAGCATTAAATGTTGATTATACGATAAAAAACTATTTCCAGATTGGCTCTCTTTACACCCTCATAGGCCACGTACATGGTTTGATGAATCAATATTCCATCGCTCAGGAATATAACTTCAAAGCTCTTAAGGCAAGGAACGATTTTAATCAGACTGACCAATATGCAAGTTCCTTGCTAAACATTGGTCATGCTTATTTTCAA
>CAIWTA010000311.1 GCA_903915465.1 uncultured Bacteroidales bacterium
CTGTCGCCAGGGATATCACCCAGCGCAGGATGACGGAGGATTCACTGCGGAAAAGTGAAGAATTGCTCAAAACAGTGGTTTCCAACAGCAGCGACCTCACCATGCTCACCGATGCTGATGGCTTTCTAATCTTTGTCAGTCCGCAATGTGAAACCGTCCTCGGATATCCGGTTGATAAATTTATCGGGCTGCAAATACCCGATATCATTCATCCCGACGATATTGAGATGGTCAGTTTAGCCTGGGGCGGGGTATATCATGAAGGGAAGGAACTAAGAGAACTGGAATACAGGATTATTGACGAACAGGGCGCAACAAGGTGGGTGTCTCATTCTGCAAAAAAATACTGTATCAATGAGATCGCTATCGGAGTGGCGAGTACCATCCGGCTGATCACTGACCGTAAAATGACGGAGCAGGCCATCAAAGAAATCGATGGAAAATACAAAACCATGTTAAATGCTTCTCCCGATGCGATGTTATTAATCGACCTGAAAGGGACTATTTCCGAAGTTTCTGAAATGGGGCTGCATTTATTTGGTGTCGATACCAGAGATGACCTTGTAGGCAAAGACATTTTTTTTTTCGTGCCGGCTGATAAGCATAACCTGTTGAGAGAAATGCTTGTGAGGACTACGAATGAAGGGCTTGCACAAAATATCGCAATCACCGTCAGCAGGCAAAACCAATCGGTATTTGCCGGTGAAATCAGCGCCACTTTGATGCAAAACCCTGATGGTGCGCCCATATCATTCATGATCATCATCCGCGATATTTCACTACGGAAGAAAATGGAGGCAAAGCAGATCCACGCCGACCGCCTGACGACTCTTGGAGAAATGGCAGCGGGCATTGCCCATGAGATTGGCCAGCCTTTGAATATCATTTCTATGGTCATGGACAAGATTTTATTTGAGATTGCCAAACCCGAAATGGTCGACGTCGGGTTCCTTAAAATTAAATCAGATAAGATTTTCGAAAACATAACCCGCATCAGGGATATTATTGATCATGTGAAGGCCTTTTCGAGTAGTCGCGATGAACACATGCTCACCGCTTTCAATGTTAATTCAAGCATCGTAAATGCCACTTCGATGATCGTGGAACAATTCAAACACCATGGCATCAACCTGAATCTCCAACTCGAACAGCAAATTCCACCAATTGTTGGCAATACGTATAAATTTGAGCAGGTTATTCTTAATCTTTTGTCCAACGCCAAAGATGCCATTATAGAAAAGAAAAGCAAGCTCGATGAAGATTTTGATATGCAAGTTGGAATCAGGTCCTGGCAGGAAAATCAATGTATCTTCGTTGAAATTACGGATAATGGCATTGGCATCAGTAAGGATGATATACACCATATCATGCTTCCTTTCTATACTACAAAGGAGGAAGGAAAGGGAACCGGGCTCGGGTTATCGATATGTCAACAGATCTTGAAGGAAATGGGGGGAACCATTGAAATAACGAGCGAAAGTTCGTATGGAACAAATATTAAACTGGTTTTACCAATACAAAAAACAACGTAACGATGGAGAGAAAAGGCAATAAAAATCCCCTGCGCCAAAAAGCTGAAGCGTTGCTGAAAAAGAAATCATCAGGAACAGTTTCGCCATTTTCTGAAGTCGAATCGCTCAGACTCATCCACGAACTGGAGGTGCACCAGATTGAACTGGAATTGCAGAATGAAGAGCTCCAACATTCATGGGCTGAGGCAGAAGTTGCCAACGATAAGTATATCAGATTGTACGATTTCGCGCCATCAGGTTATTTTACACTTTCCTCAAAAGGTGAAATCATCGAACTAAACCTCAGCGGGGCCAGGATGTTAGGCAAAGACCGGCAACATCTGAAAAACAGCCTGTTTGGTTTTTTTGTTTCGGAAGAAACAAAACCAATTTTCAGTCTTTTCCTTGAGAAGGCACTTACGAGCAAAGCAAAAGAATCATGTGAGGTAATGATGGATAAAGCGGACAGCCTGCCGTTCTATGTTTTTCTTACCGGCGTAGTTTCCGATGATGAAAAACATTGCCTTATAACTGCGGTTGATATTACTGAACGCAAACAAGCAGAGCAAGTCGTTAAGGAAAGTGAACAAAAATACCGTACTGTTTTCGCTGTCGAGAGGGATGCCATTTTTCTCATTGACAGGGAAACACAGGCAATCCTTGATGTCAACGATGCCGCATGTCGTTTGTATGGATATTCACAGGAAGAAATGCTGACATTTATAAATTCAGATATATCCTCAGAGCCAGAAAAGACAAAACTGGCAACAATAGAATTCAATGACAGAATAGAACTGCGGTATCATAAAAAGAAGGATGGAACCACTTTCCCCGTGGATGTATCGGCAAGCATATTTATGCTAAAAGAGAGGGAGGTTATTTTGGCTGCAGTGCGCGACATCTCTGCAAGAAAGAAGGCGGAAGCGGAACTTGAGAATTTCGCCCGTGCATTGCAATCATTAAATGCCCAAAAAGACAAATTTTTCTCCATCATTGCACATGACCTGCGCGGCCCTTTCAATGGTTTTTTAGGATTGACTAAATTAATGGCTGAGGAATTTCCAGATTTGACGCAGGGCGAGATTCAGAAAATCGCAGTGAGTATGAGAAACTCGGCCACCAATCTTTTCAAGCTGTTAGAGAACCTGCTTGAGTGGTCGCGCTCACAAAGGGGATTAATAAAATGTGAGCCTGAATCATTTTTATTAATGCCAATGATTGGTGACAGCATGGACACGCTAATGGATACAGCTCATAAAAAGGGAGTTGGAATCAGCTATGAAATCCCGGACAATCTGGAAGTTTTTGCTGATGAATACATGCTCGCATCAACCCTCCGCAATCTGGTCTCCAATGCTGTGAAATTCAGCAGTAATGGAGGCTCTGTCACCATTGCCGCAAAGTCGACACCCAGCAATTTAGTTGAAATTTCCGTCAGCGATACAGGCATCGGGATGAGCAGCAGAATGGTCGATGACCTATTCCGGATTGATGCCCAAACAAACCGAAAAGGCACTGATGGCGAGCCCAGCACGGGTTTGGGTTTACTTCTTTGCAAGGATTTTATCGAAAAGCACGGCGGGAAAATATGGGTGGAGAGCGAAGAGGGGAAAGGAAGCACATTTCGATTTACGTTACCGGTTCAAAATCAATAAAAAAAGTTATGGATAACAACCCCTCAACTGAAAATTCCATTCGATGGAAGGCAGAAGAACTGCTGAAAAAGAAATCATTAAAAACAGTTTCGCAACTTTCCGAAGTCGAATCGATCAGTCTCATCCACGAACTTCAGGTGCACCAGATTGAGCTGGAATTGCAGAATGAAGAACTCCGTCATTCATGGGCTGTGGCAGAAGTTGCGAACGACAAGTATAGCAGATTGTACGATTTGGCACCATCAGGTTATTTTACACTTTCCTCAAAAGGTGAAATCATCGAACTAAACCTCAACGGGGCCAGGATGTTAGGTAAAGACCGGCAGCATCTGAAAAACAGCCTGTTTGGTTTTTTTGTGTCAGAAGAAACAAAACCAATTTTCAGTCTTTTCCTTGAGAAGGCATTTAAGAGCAAATCAAAAGAATCGTGTGAGGTGGGCGTGTTAACAGTTGGTGGCTCATCAATATATATTCACCTTGTAGGTGAAACATCCGAAAACGGAGAACAATGCCAGATAACCGCTGTCGATATTACTGAACTTAAGCTCGGGGAAAATGCCCTTCATACTATCTCGGAAAAATACCGCAAAGATTTCAACCTGTTGAATTCACTCCTGGAAAGCCCGGTTGACATTATCATTTTCGCCCTGGATAAGAATTATTGCTATACCGCATTTACAAAACAACACCAGGAAACAATTAAAAAAATATGGGGAGTTGACATTCATATTGGATTGAATATGCTGAATGTAATTTCAGATCCGAAAGACAGGCAAAAAGCTAAAGCAAATTTTGACAGAGCTCTGCAAGGAGAATGTTTTATTTTGACAGAGGAATATGGAGATGAAAAACTATATCGAACTTATTACGAAGATTATTATAGTTCAATTAAAGAGTCGGATGGGAGAATTGTCGGAGTATCTGTTTTTGTTGTCGATGTTACCCTTCGCTTCCAGGCGCAGGATGCTTTGAAAGAAGCAGAGTGGAAGTTCCGGGCTCTTTTTGAAAAGGGTCCCATCGGTGTGGCATATCACAAAATGATCTATGACAATTCGGGAAAACCGGTAGATTATTATTTTATCGATGCGAACGAGCGCTATCAGGAACTTACCGGAGTGGATCCTAGGGGCAAAACCGTTAAACAAGCTTTCCCAGGTATAGAGAACGACTCCTTTAACTGGATTGAAACTTTCGGCCATGTAGCACGCACAGGTGAACAGATACGTTTCGAACAATATCTCCAGCCCAACAGTCGGTGGTACGACTGCGTCGGCTACCAGTACAAACCTGATCACTTCGTTGCGGCTTTTATTGAAATAACTGAGCGGAAGCTCATCGAGAAAAAACTGTTTTCGCAGACCATGCTACTTGAAGCCCAGTTAAACTCTACCATTGATGGGATTTTAATAGTCAGTCAGAAGCAAAAGCGGATTCTTACAAACCGGCGCATGATTGATATGTTTAGCGTTCCCGGTGATATTGCCGAAGATGAGGATGATTCTAAATTATTAAAGCATGTAACGGATTTAGCTAAAAACCCAAAGAAATTCCTTGAAAAGGTTTTAAGTCTCTATGACCACCCGATGGAGGAAAGCAGGGATGAAATCGAATTTGCAAACGGGATGGTAGTTGACCGGTATTCGGCTCCGGTCATTGGCTGGGATGGACAGGACTTTGGGAGGATATGGATTTTCCGCGATATTACCGAACGCAAACAGGCTGAGGAGAAAGTCAGGGAAAAAGATATCCAATTTGAAAAACTCTCATCACAAGTACCCGATTTAATTTATCAATTTACGAGAAGACCCGATGGCAGTTATTGTGTTCCCATTGCATCGTCCGGTATCATGAACATTTTTGGTTGTTCTCCCGAAGATGTACGCGATGATTTTGGTCCGATTGCCAGGGTTATTTTTCCCAAGGATTCAGACCGGGTCATCAGCGATATTGAATATTCGGCGCACCATTTGTCAGACTTTAACTGTGAGTTCAGAGTGCAAATACCAGGCAGGGAACTTCAATGGATTCTTTCGAGAGCGGTACCTGAGAAATTGATGGATGGCAGTATAACCTGGTATGGCTTCACTGCAAATATCACAGCGATCAAGTCCACGGAGGAAAAACTGCGGGAGAGCAACGAATTAAGAAAATCGTTGTTGCAAACTATTCCTTTTGGAATGGACATAGTTGATGAAAGCGGCAATATTCTTTTTTTGAGTGATACTTTAAAACTACAATTCGGGGCTGAAGCGCTGGGTGAAAAATGCTGGGACTTGTACCGTGATGATAAAAAACAATGTTCTGACTGCCCTCTTATTTCTGGTATTAAAATTGGCGAAACCAAAGTATATGAATCTTCTGGGGTGCAGGGTGGAAAAACTTTTGAAATTTACCATACCGGAATGATTTATAACGGGCAAAAAGCAATGCTCGAAG
>CAIWTA010000312.1 GCA_903915465.1 uncultured Bacteroidales bacterium
ACCCAGTCCTTTTGCACCATGACATGATTTGCAATGTTTTGCCCATAGATCTTTGCCATTTGCAATTACAGCCGCATCATTCAGTTTAATAGCTGGTTTCATGGCCTTATTCTTATCCGGAACAGGCCATGGTTTTGCTTTAGCTTGTTGAGCAAAAGTTGTGCTCCCCACGAGGAATAAAACTGCGATCATTGTAGTTAACAGTAAAGTAATTGTTTTCTGTGCTGTTTTCATACGAATTAATTTTTTGGTTAAACATGAGTGAATTAAAATGTCCACAACCGGGTTATGTTGAATCCTATTAAAAGAGCTCCGTTATATGGATTATTATCATTATACATTGCTATTTCCTGTGGGATTATACGCTGTGCAGCTGCGATATAGATCTGGAACGCATGTGTACTCGTTGATATTTCGATACCAAGCCCGACATTCGGCCAGGGCATTTTATTCAGATACGTAAACACGGATTGAGAGTAGCTCAGCATAATAGATGATTGCGGACTGATTTTAACTCTGCCAATTCCTGAAAGATAGAGATTATCGTTATAAAGTGAATTAACGTGTGTGTCTTTCATTGTAGAGTCTACCTGGTTGTAATGAGCCCATCCAATCCCAAATTGGGCAGAGAACTCTTTGCAGAACCTGCGGGCAAACATGAATTCCCCAAAATATGACAAACGATCAGTCCATTTAAAAGTGGAACCAAAATTTGATTTATTGGTACAATTAATTGCCATATTTCCGTAAAATGCGACTGTTAAAGGGAATCCTCCTTTCCGTTGGTGGGCAAACGTGTATTTCACCTGAAGATCCTGAAGACGCTTAATTTTTGTTGTTCCTATCCCCACCAACAGATTCTTGGTAATTGTATAATCCAATCCAAAACGGATATTTGAATTTCCCCAAATCCCAGCCAAGTCCTCCCAGCCTTTTTGAATTGTTCCAAACCGATGCTGTAGAATCAATTGTAAGCTGTGAGCAGGTGGCTGCGCCACTGTTTGGTCATCAATAAAATAGCCACTTTCGAACGGCGCTTTCACAATCGCTTTTGTGGCCGTTTGCGAAACAACGGAATCCTGCGAAAAAACTAGTCCCATTCCTGTAAAAAGAAAGAACATACCTAAAAAGAATCGTCTAATAATACCAATAGTAATTGTGCGCATTTGTTAAAATATTAAATGAATACTATCTTTTTAACAATTTATTTTTCATTCGCTCCTTGTTGAATCCATAAAAGAACAAGTTGAGCGGCCGAAACGCCAGCAAAACTCATCCCCCCATTGGGCGTCATCACCCTATATAAAAGACTTTGGTTGGGAGCAGATTTATTGATATAATTTCCGTTTATAAGGCTGGAATAAGATTTTCCCTCCCTAAGGTCAGGAACATGCTGTGAAGGATGACACCCGGCACAATATTGGGTAAAAATGGGCTGTATGTCTGTGGCAAAAACGACTTTTTGGTCTGGGTTAATTTTTTCCGGGACCAACGTATTATAAGTACAGGAATACAGAAAAAAAACACCCACAACACCGATAAAAAATAGAATTAAACTTCTCTTTTGCATAGTGAACAATTTTATGATAAGAAAATAATTAGAAAGACAAAACTACTTTTTTCGAGACGTTGATTGTACTACCATTTGATAAGGTTATAAAATAAATTCCCGAAGGCAACAGGTTGTGTAAATCAAATGACTTTTTTATGGGTCCGGGGGGTAGCATTCCGTTGAAAAGAGTATTACGTTTATTTCCGGTAATATCACACACAGAAATGTCAATTGTTTCAAAATTTTGCAATGAAAAAGAAACTGTCATTTCGCCCTTCACCGGATTTGGAAAGATTCGGAATTGTGTTTCATCTGAAATGTTGCTGATGAAAGTTGTAGTTTTTTCCGGAATGATCAATGTTGATAGTTTTGTAGCAGACTGGGTTACAGCAAATGCTCCGTAAAAAGTTACGGAACCGGTTCCTGCGGCTGGTGCGGTCCAACTGAATGTCCATGTGGCTGAACTTCCACCAACGGCGGCAGAATGTGTTAAATATTTTGTCCCGACAACCTGATTTCCACTGCCAGCAGCGATTGTCCCAAGCAAGGTTCCTGTGAGGCTTTGCGGAGAAACTTCAAACCCTTTCCTGCCGGATCCTGTGGAGGCTGCAGTAATTGTATAAGTTGTTCCTGGAGTATAGCCTGCAGCAGGCACATCGGATGTTATCCATCCCGCAACTGTTGTTGCTGAACCGCCATGGCAATGTGTACAATTCTGACCATCTGTAGGAGAGCCGGTATTTCCGGCTGGTGCTCCTGTTGGATATTTGGAATTCTGGCCACTGAAACTTACAAAAACAATGGTGAACAGGCTCATTAAGCCTATTGCAAAAATTCCCTGCTTTTTCATATTTTAAAATATAAATATTGTAAAAAAAGGCTTCAGTGTTTCTGAAGCCTTTTTAAAATTCTGATAATACTATTTACCTAAGCTGTTCATATATGCTATGCCGGCATCCAACATGTCGCGCGTGTAAGCAAAATTATGAACGCCCATACTGCGATCTGCATCAACGAGACAGAAATTCCAGTAAACAGCTAACTGTTTTTGTTTGAAATACTTCGGGGAGCCTGAAGACACCCCTTTCAACAGCATTGAATTTGTGTCGAGTACATTCGCAATCGCCAGCTTTAACCTAAGTTCGCTGTATTTTCCTTCAATTTCTGTCTGTCTGCCATTATAATCGAAACTCGTTATTGTTGGATGACATTTTTTACAACCGCTTGTCGCTGTTCCAACATTATCACCGGTTTCAGAGCTGTTCATGTGCAATGTATGACCACCGACCAAGTTACCTTGTGCATAAGCGCTATGACATGAACTACAGGATGCAACATCTCTGTGATTAGATGAAAGAAAAGGTGAAGCACCAACTTCAAACGCGCCTTTTCCTGCAAGCATCAACCCCTGTGGGCCATGGTGCGGCCCCCAGCGGTTACTGGTGAGCCTGACTGAATCCGTCGTGCTCGTGGGGTTTGAAAGCCACGGGCTGGCTTTTCTTGCCTGGTGGCACCTTGCGCAAAGGTTTGATGTTCCGCCGGCAGCAGCAAGATCAATGGAAACTGTCTTATCATACCTCGGGTTGAAAGCAGCAGTTGTTTTTAATGCCCAGTCAGAAGCCGTATAAGTATTATGAATTTTGTGGCACGTACGGCAATTAATCGGTGCAGCATTCTCGATGCCAAATGTAGTTGTATCAGCATTTGTTGTAACTACTTCCTCAAACCCTTGGCTTGAATGACACGGAGCGCAGGATTTATTTGTGCCTTCAAACGCAGTACTTCCAGTTGCATGTTTTGATGCATCATATTGAAATATCTTTGCAACAATCGTATCAGCAAAATTGTGGCACTGCTGGCACGTTGCCGAAGCATTGGTTCCAGCTGTACCCTGCGGCCCTTCTTTTGTACAACTGGTTACCATCAGGCTGGTAACAGCGATAAACCCTGCGGCGAGAATGAATAAATTTTTTTTCATATTTGAGATGTTTAGGTTAATAATTCTGGTTTTGAAGTTGTATGTTTAAAGCGAGACACAAAGATATCCAGGAAATAAATCCCGCTAACAATGCCATCCTGATATTTGGTAAAGCATAAACAGAGATATATCAAATCGTTGTTGACAAATGTCATTTATCTTTTGTGCATTAATTTCGAAAAGAGCAAAGATCGGAGCAAAAGCAGAAGTAATCGGTAAAGATACCAACTCAAAAAAGAAAAGTCAAGAAAAAACTAACCGGTTTCACTGATATGCTGTAATTGACCACGGTTCAGAACATGAATAAAATTCCCTTCGGAGGTCAGGATGCCTTCTTCTTTAAATTCTTTCAGGATACGAATGGCACTTTCTTTTGACATTCCGGAAAGATCAGCCAGATCCTGACGGGAGATTGTCAGTTCAAAGGGATTACAGCAATATACCTTTTCGGAAAGATAGATCAGGGCATCTGCAATTCTTCCATGCATCTGCTTTTGAGTGAGGCTTATAAACTGATCAAAGTTGATAATCGCTTGCTGGCTGAACCGTCGGATAAACTCTTCGGCAAAGTCCGGGTTTTTACGAACCAATTGTTTATATGTTTCTACATCAACCATACAAGCAGTAGAATCTTCAACTGCGGATGCAGAATAATGATGCCGATTATCCACATAGATTCCGGGACCAAAAATATATTCCACAGGCTTAATCAGTCCAAGAATCAAATTCTTCCCCAATCCTTCGATATAAATCTTTGCCATTCCTCTTGTGATACAAAGAAAATGCGGGGAAGGGGTTCCTTGTTTAAACATAATTTCCCCGGCCTTGAAAGAAACTTCAAAACGGTTCTGGTTCATCAGCTCCAATTCAGGAATCGACAATTTCTTGAATACAGAAGATTTACAGTTGCAATCAACACAATTAGAAGTCTGCGTAAATCGGGCCATTCAGCTTTATTAATAGTTAATCGACGTTCTCACAAAAACAAGAATAAAATATACGTAATTATAGATTCCTTGATTTGAATTTTGGATGACGATATAAACGCGTTATACCAGGTTTCCTCTGATAAGATACTGGGCTATTTGTATGGCATTAGTTGCTGCCCCTTTTCTAAGGTTATCTGAGACGATAAAGAGGTTAAGAGAATTTGGATTGGATTCATCTCTCCTGATTCGTCCTACAAACACCTCGTCTTTCCCTTGAGCCAGGATCGGCATTGGGTAAAGGTTTTTAGAAGGATCATCAAGGACAACAACGCCCTTCATATTGTTTAAGAGAAAACGAACTTCATCTATGTCAAATTCATTTTTAAATTCGATATTTACAGACTCAGAATGTCCAATAAAGACAGGAACCCTGACCACCGTTGCGGTAACCTGTATTGTCTGATCCGAAAGGATCTTGCGGGTTTCGTTTACAAGTTTAACCTCTTCTGTTGTATATCCGGAAGGAAGAAATTCTCCTCCATGTGGTAATAAATTCATGTCAATCGGATATGGGTAAACCATTTCCCCGCTCATTCCCATCCTTTCATTCTCCAATTGACGCTTTGCTTTAAGACCGGTTCCTGTAACCGCCTGATACGTTGAAACCACCACTCGCTTGATTTTGTACTTAAGATGCAATGGAAACAGAACCATAACCAGTTCGATGGTTGAACAATTCGGATTGGCAATGATCTTGTCCTCCTTTGACAGGATGGAACCGTTAATTTCCGGAACAATTAATGGGATTCCTTCATGCATTCGCCATGCAGAAGAATTGTCGATTACCGTAGTTCCAACAGCTGCATATTTTGGTGCCCATTCACGAGATGTGTCAGCCCCGGCAGAAAAGATGGCAATATCTGGCTTCATGGCAACCGTATGTTCATTATCCTGGAGAGTATAATTCTTTCCGTTAAAATCCTGCTCAATGCCAACTGATTTTGGTGATGCAACTGTAATTAACTGAGAATAAGGGATCTTATATTCATCCAGGATCTTCATTATTTCCCTGCCAACCAACCCGGAAGCACCTACAACAGCGATTTTCATGGATCAATATCAGTTAAGTCAGAAATAGAAAATTTGGTTTGACAAAGTTAATCGAAGGATTTTCAAGAATGGATATTACTTTTTTATTTTTCTCCGATTAAGGGAAGAAAAGTTTATTCATTTAATAACACTATGACACTAGGAGCACTAAGTAAATGATTATCAGAACCATTCAACACAATTTCCAGTTTAACACAAACCATGGTGGATCTTGGTGTTCTTAGTGCCGGAGTAGTAAAAAAATACAATATGAAAAAAGTATTTTCCTGGCATTCATTAAAATTAGTAGAAATGAAAGTTAAACGGATTCATAAACAATCATTTACCCTTGCTGCTATAATGTTAATTGCAATAAGTGTTTCAGCTCAGGTTGAAGATGGTTTTGGAGATATGGATTTCTTAAATAATCCCACATGGGTTGGAGATACAAGCCAATTCAAAATTAACACCACCCATCAGTTACAACTGAAATCGGCCGGAACAGATACGTCTTATTTGTCAACACGGAATTCTCTATTAAAAAATACCGAATGGCGTTTCTGGGTAAAGCTTTCTTTTAATACTTCGGCAAATAATTATGCACGGGTTTATCTTGCTTCTGATCAGCCAGACCTTACAAACTCACTGGATGGATATTATCTTCAGATTGGAGGGAGTAATGATAGTCTGGCATTTTATAAACAAAACGGAACCTTGACAGAAAAATTATTTCAGGGAGCTTATACCAATACTGCACACTCAACGAATGTTTTACGAATAAAGATTATACATGACTCCACAGGATTATGGCATCTTTTTTCAGATACTTTAGGAGGAACAAATTTTGTTGAGGAAGGAAGCCATCTACAGAACCAGGTGCTTACAACTGCCTGGTTTGGTGTCTATTGCCGGTATACAACCAGCAATTCTGCAAAATTTTATTTTGACGACTTCTTTATCGGGCAGGTCCAAATTGACACACTCCCGCCTTCCTTAAACGCCCTTACTGTTATTGATTCCAGGGAAATTGAAATTATGTTTTCCGAAAATGTGGATAAAAATAATGCAGAAGAGCCATCACATTATTCAACAATCTTTGCAGGTGCTCCATTAAGCGTATCGGTTGATTTGGCTGATCCCAGGAAGGTGACTTTAAAATTTCAACACGATTTTGCTGAAGGTGTTTCAGATACTTTGACAATTTCCGAGATAATTGATTTAGATGGGAATCATTCTCCGATGCTCAGGATTCCATTTTGCCTGTACCACGAAAAAAGTTTTGATTTATTGATTTCTGAAATAATGGCTGACCCAGACCCTGTTGTCGGGCTTCCATCGTGTGAATATGTGGAATTGTATAACAGGACAAAATATCCGATTAATCTAAAAGACTGGATTATTCAGTATGGTAGCCATTCGAAGATTTTTCCGGATCTAACAATTAGTCCTTTTGAGTTTCTTATTCTGACTCATGGGGATTCTTTGAAGGAATTTGGCCGGTGTTCAGATATGTTCAGTTCGGCATCAATTCTTTCAAATGAAGGAATGGCCCTGGTAATAAAGAACAAAAGCGGGAAAATTATCCATGGTGTAAGTTATTCAAAGGATTGGTATCAATCGGCGTTAAAAGAAAATGGTGGATGGTCATTGGAAATGATCGATCCGAATAATCCATGCGGCTGTCTTGAAAATTGGCGCGCTTCCACTTCGGCATTAGGAGGAACACCTGGTGGGCGCAATTCCGTTCAGGCTGATAATCCTGACAGGGTGGGGCCCTATTTGAAGAGAGCCAGGATCATTCCCGATCGACAAATTGAACTTTTTTTCTCTGAGCCTATGGACAGTTTGAGTCTTTCAGGGGTAAATAACTGGGCAACAGATCATGGATTTGATCAACCTGACAGTCTTACATTTATTCCTCCTGAGTTTAATCGTCTAAAGTTATGGTATTCTGATCCATTTCAAAAGGGAATTCAATATACCATCAATGGTAAAAATGGCCCGATGGATTGCGCAATGAATAAATTAGATACGTCAAAATCCGTATATGCTGCACTTCCGGATTCAACCCAACCCGGAGATATCGTCATCAATGAAATTCTGTCTAACCCGGCAACCGGAGGCGAGCGGTTTGTGGAGATCTACAACCGGTCACAAAAAGTGCTTAACCTGAATGATTTGGTAATAGCCTCTTTTGACACAATCCAAAACACAATGGAAAAACCAACAGAAATCGTGGCTGAAGAGTTTTTATGCTTCCCCGGAGATTACTTTGTTTTAACAAGAGATCCCAGGGATATTCAATCCAGGTATTTTACCCCAACCCAGGATGTCTTTATAGAACTGAAATCAATGCCCTCTTACCAGGATGATCAGGACGTGGTTGTAATTGCCAGGAAGAATGACGGAATAATTATCGATGAAGTTAAATATTCCAAAGAGATGTTTTTCCCATTGCTAAACTATACTGACGGCATATCTCTTGAGCGGATCAACCCAATTCTTCCTTCAAAAGAAAAAAGCAATTGGCATTCTGCTTCTGAAAGTTGTGGCTTTGCAACACCCGGGTACAAAAATTCGCAGTACAGGGGCTCTTTTTCAGGAGAGGATTGGGTGACAATTATTCCTTCAATATTTTCGCCTGACAATGATGGAAAAGATGATTTTCTTAGCCTGGTTCTTCATCCGGATCGACCTGGTTATTATGTAACAATTACAGTTTTTGATACGAAGGGGAGGAAAGCTCGTCAGCTTGTCAACAACCGGCTGTTATCGGCCGAAGAACAAATTGTTTGGGATGGCACCGACGATAACCGGCAGAAAGCCACTCTAGGTATTTACATTTTATATGTAGAATTTCTTCATCCTGATGGGAATAAAAAGCTGGTAAAGAAAGCAGTTGTTTTAGCAGGAGTCCTTTAACTCATTGCAATGGCAATCGTTGCTAAAGAAATCCTGACTCCCGGAATCCTTAAAAGCGCAGTGATACAAGATTCAAGAGTAGCGCCTGTAGTTACTACATCATCCACCAACAAAATATGTTTCCCTTCAAGTTTCTGATATTCTTTAACAGCAAAAATATCTTCAACATTTTGCCATCGAACGAAACGGGATTTTTTGGTTTGTGTTTCGGATGTCTTTTTTCGGTAAAGCACCTGATTTTCAACAGGTACATTCATTGATGAATTCAGTCCAATTGCAAATTGCTCACTTTGATTAAATCCTCGCGAAATAAATTTCTTGGGATGCAATGGAACAGGAAGGATATATTCAATCGCGTCGAAATATGGGGAGAGCTTCAAGTCTGATCCATATTGTTTCCCTAACCAAATTCCAATATCCTTTCTTCCTTTATATTTGAGTGCATGCACCATGTGTTGAACCGTATTCCCTTTATTAAAAAACAAATATGCTGCAGCACTTTCAATTTGGGCTCTTCCCCAGAAAATCTGGTCTAGGGGATTTCCCTTTTCCTGGTGAAAATTTGTCCTCGGAAGATGAAAATCGCAAAATGTACAAATGAATCTTTCATTTTTCCAGAGAGGATTACCACAGCCTACACAGATACTGGGATAAATCAGCCCGATGAAATCATTGGTATAAGACATCAAGGTTTTCATAAAATACATTTAGCTTAATCAGATGAAAGGAAAAAAGTAGTACTTTCCCCATAGGATTTTGTGCAAGATAAACGATGCATCGTTTCAGATACTTTATGTACTATGGGACTTTCAAATCTTCTTGAAATTAAGCACTTGTCAACTGTTTTCCAGGGGAACAGCGAAATTACCAAAGCGGTAGATGATATCAGTTTTGCGCTTAAAGTTGGCGAAACGCTGGGAATTGTTGGAGAATCAGGTTCCGGAAAATCTGTGACAGCACTCTCTATTATGCGGCTGGTTGAACCGCCGCAAGGAAAGATCGCAGGTGGAGAAATTATTTTTCATAAAGAAAACGGCTGCAGTCAGGATCTTTTAAAGATGACGGAAACCCAGATTCGCACAATCCGCGGGAAAGAGATTGCCATGGTTTTTCAGGAACCAATGACATCTCTAAACCCGGTTTTCACATGTGGAATGCAGGTTGCAGAAGCAATCTTACAACATTTACGTGTTTCCAGAGAAGAAGCATATCGTAGAACGCTTGAATGGTTTGAAGAGGTTAAACTTCCACGTGTTAAAGAAATCTTCAAATCCTATCCACACCAATTGTCGGGCGGACAAAAGCAGCGGGTGATGATCGCTATGGCTATGTCGTGTCAGCCGAAAATTCTTATTGCAGATGAACCAACTACCGCTCTTGATGTTACCCTTCAAAAGTCCATTCTTGAATTAATGAAAGATCTGCAGTGCCGGTATGGGATGAGTATATTATTTATTACTCATGATCTTTCGCTGATCAAGGGTTTTGCTGACCGGGTTATGGTGATGTATAAAGGAATGATTGTAGAAAAAGAGACGACGGATTCTCTTTATAAATCTCCGAAACACCCATATACCAAGGGATTATTAAAATGCAGGCCTTCTTCAAATGTCCGGCTAAGAAAACTTCCAACAATTGATGACTTTATGATTCCAAACCAAAAGGAAAACAGCGATATAGAGACAATTGAAGAACGGAGTCAGCGGCACAAGAGAATCTATTCATGTAAGCCGATACTAGAAGTCAGACAATTAGAGACTGTTTTCTCTTCCGGTTCTACTTCTTCTTTATTTGGAAAGGCAAATCTTTTTATAAAAGCGGTTGATAATGTTTCGTTTTGTGTTTATCCTGGCGAGACTTTAGGCGTTGTGGGAGAATCAGGTTGCGGGAAGACTACTTTAGGAAGGACTATTCTTCGGCTTGTGGAATGTTCTTCCGGGGAGGTCTTCTTTGAAGGCAAAAATTTGCATGACCTATCAGGCAAACAACTTAGGGGCTTAAGGAAAGATCTTCAGATTATTTTTCAGGACCCATATTCTTCTTTAAATCCAAGGATGATGGTAGGCACGGCTATTTTGGAACCCATGAAAACCCACATGCTGTTTGGAAATGAACGGGATAGGGAAAACAAAGTCCGCGAATTATTGATTAGGGTAGGGCTAGAGGAATCAATGTATTACCGTTACCCACATGAATTCTCTGGAGGTCAACGTCAGAGAATCTGTATTGCAAGAGCACTTGCTGTCAATCCAAAACTGATTATCTGCGACGAATCTGTTTCTGCTCTTGATATTTCAATACAAGCACATATTTTGAACTTGTTAAATGACCTCAAGCGAGAATTCGGTTTTTCGTATATTTTCATATCACATGACTTATCTGTCGTAAGATACATGTCTGACAGGCTGATAGTTATGAAACATGGACGAATTGAAGAAATTGGAGATTCAGACAAGATTTATCAATCCCCTCAATCTGTATATACTCAAAAATTACTTGAGGCGATCCCGCAGAATAATTTTTATTTATCTTTGCCAAAGATGGATAATTGGGCAATATGAAAGTAAAAAAAATATCCCTGGTTTTGAGTCTGCTTTTTGGTTTAGCCCTGACCATATCCGCGCGTACTTCTTTAACAGCAAAAGAAACGAGCAATACCGCCTTGCGCGATTCTTTGAAAATTCTATATACATTGGTAGATAATTTGAAAGTTACCAATAACACGACAGCTCTTAAATATGCAAAGCAATCAATGGAAATTGCCAGCAGAATCAATACTCCGGATGTTCTTATAAGTTCCTGTTATTTGATGGGAATTGCTTTTAATAAATTCGACAAGGATTCCAGTTACATATATCTGCGTAAAGCCCAACAACTTGCTGATAATTCCGGAATTTCGGAGAAAAAGCCAATGATTCTTTATACTATCTCCATGCTTTATAAAGCAGCGCAGGATTACAAAGGGGCGATTGTTCTCTTGGATTCCTGCATTTACTATGCAGCTGCAACCCGAAATTATTCATTACTTTCTGAAGCTTACAACGCTATTGGGAACATACAATATGAAGGCCAGGATAAAACCGATGCTAAGCGGATGTACGATTCTGCATATCAGATAGCAAAACTCCATAATAAATATAAACAAATGGGAGTATCCCTGGGAAATCTTGCAAAGTTTGAAAAATTACCGGCAAATTACATCAAGCTACAAAAAGAAGCGATCTTTTTATTAAAAAAGGATCGGGGCGTGGAAGAGGAAATTGCGGGGATTCTGATCAATCTCGGATATAGTCAATCCAACCCGGATTCGGCACTTTATTATTTTTCAACGGCATTGAATCTTGCTAAAAACGGGAATCTCTCAGAAGTCGAAATGGGCGCATACAATAATATGGCTTACAGTTACCTTGATAAAGGGGATGTGGTAATGGCGGAAAATTGTCTGATCAAACACGCCATTCCTCTTGCTCAAAGGCTTGACAATAATGATTGGATGTCGACTTTATATGACACTTATGCTGATGTGCTTTCCGCAAGAGGAGGGTTTAAAGAAGCTTTAACCTGGCAGAAGAAAGCGCTGAAAGAAAGAGGGAAAGCTGATAAAAAGCAGGCATTTGAGCAGGTAAGATTATTGGCAGCACTACTTGATCTTACCAACAAGGAAAGAGAGATTTTGGTTCAAAAAAACAAGTTACAAACAACTCAACTATGGTTGGTTGTATCAGTCCTCTTAATAATTGGATTTGTTTTTATTCTCTTCTGGCTACAACAGCGAAACCGGATGAAACTTAATCGCCAGCAAATTACTTCTGCCCGGCAGATCATTGAAATGGAAGAAAGTGAAAAAGGCAGGACAGCCAGGGAGCTTCATGATATTACGGGACAACTTGTGATGGGTATTACCGGAGAACTTGAAAACCTGGAATTTCCTGATAATTCGATTAAGGAAGAAATAAAGGGGAAGATTAAAGAACTCGGCAAAAGTATTCGGCTCATTTCCCATCGGATGAATAGAGCGATGATGGAGCATTTCAGTTTTGAAGAATTAATAGTTGGACAATGTGAAGATGTTCAACGACTTACCGGAATTCCAATTACAGCCGAAATGCCAGCAGAACCGCTGGTACTTCCAAAAGAGGTCGTGTTGCATCTTTATCGCATTGTCCAGGAATTGCTCACGAATGCAGGGAAATATGTGAAGGACGGACAGGTAAGTGTTCGGATCAGTACACTTAATAACGAACTCCACCTGTTTTATTCGGACAATGGACAAGGTTTTGATATGAAAACATTGAAGGCCGACAGTATGGGCTTAATGAATATTCATGAACGTGCAAAACTTTTGGGAGGAAAAGCTAAAGTTAATTCAGCACCGGGAGATGGGACTTCGTGGGAGATTGCTATACCATACATTCAGAAAAAATAGAACATTTTATTATCAAAACTATGGCAGATGATTAGATTATTCACTATTGAAGACCATCCCGTAATCATAACTGGACTTCGGAATTTATTTCGCCCTTCGCGCGATGGAATTGAGATTATAGGAAGCGCAAACCATGTTGATGAGGCTATCTTACATGCAGATCCTGAGTCCTTTGACATTTTTTTACTCGACCTGTGGATTCCATCAAGTCATCCATTACAGAATGTGAAAAGGATAAAAGAGAAATTTCCCAATAAACCTATTGTTATTTTCACATCTGAAGAATCCATGATTTGGCAACGTAAGATGTTTGAAGCCGGAGTCGTAGCCTATATTTTGAAAAATGCTGACAAATCTGAAATTAAATCGACCCTTGAGAAAGTATCAAGAGGATTGACAATTTTTTCCGGAATTATTGCACCAGCAGAGGATGAAAAGTTTAGGGCTGGCTTTATTGATTCTAAGTATATTCTGACTCCGAATCAAAAAGACCTGGTAGTTATGCTTTCCGATGGTCTTAGCCAGCAAGCTATTGCAGATCAGAAGGGAACGAGTATTTCAAATGTTGAGAAGACACTCAAGCATATTCGTGGAAAATGTCATGCAAAAAGCAACGTTGAGTTAATAAAAATTCTGATAGAAAGAGGTGCCCTGTAGCCTGATTTTTAGACAAGCCCAAACAAGTATACTCCTTAATTTCTTCTTGCTTCGACACAAATCCGGCGAATAACTGTTTCCTTTGGCGTGCATTATTACGACCATTACAAACAACTTACTCGCTGAATATCAGAGTTGTGTCATTTTCTAAACGATTCGATATTCCGGTTATCCGTAATCACAATTTACGGTATCGCACACTTGTGCGGAGGGAAAAAAGGATATACATTTACCGATGCCAAGAAAGGCGTTATCAACAATTTAAATAAATTATCAACCGTAATTCAACTTTCAAATGATGAAAAAAGTATTATTGATCTCATTATTCATTTGGTTTTCCGGACTAAGCCAACTGTTTGCGACAAATCCAATTCCCTCTTACAATGTTCTTGTGACAGGAAGGGCTAACTTTCAGGAAAAAATTAAGCCTATTTCAGGGAATAGTTTGACAGACGAGAAAAGGCAAATGAATATTCAAACCAGCACATCAAGCCCTACAGCAGGGTTCTCTCGTTCCATTATTGTTGTCAAGGTCTACAGGTTAGATGGATCTGCCTTAAAGGGTCCATATTACCTAATTTGTGGCCAATCATTATCAGTTGCAATTGATGATAAAACTTGGGGGGTTGACGTTGTATCAGAAGAGACTTCCCGTGAAAGTGTATGGACAAGTTCTGACCTTACGGTAAACTAAGCCAGCAATTTGTTTTGCTAAAAAGAAGAAGTAATAATTGCGAATGAAAGGGGTTCTCATTTAACCCTGTTTGATAGTATTCCTGCTAAGAAGGCCAGGATGGGCAATGGATCGTGATGGAATAAAATGTGTAGCTATATTAATTCCAAACGATTACCCGAGGATAGTTTTGTAAATATCCAATTTCCCTCCTAAGTTCACATCCAGAGTTTGTTTCAGCCTGGCCTTGTTTCAGGATCTCAAAAGGAAGAGATTCGTCTTTTCCTGTTTTTTTTTGAATCAGATTCCCAAAACCCTTATCAAAAACTTCTTACTTTCCCAATGATTTTGGTAGTCTTGGTATATTATGGTTAGACCGAAAAATAAAAAAGTTGAAAAAGCCAATACGTTTGTCAAAAACGTTTTGGATATCTTCAATGTAAATCCCTTTAGCAGTTTTAATTATAAGCAGATATCAAGCAGGCTAGGCATATCAGACTCTGCAAGCCGGGATTTAGTAAAATCCATAATTGTGCAACTTGCTGATAATGGAGATCTGGTATTATCTAAAAGAGGGAAGTATCAGGCGAAAGAAAGTAAAAAAAAGTTTGCGTCTGAAGGAAGTTCATATGTTGCTGGGACTATTGATATGAAGCCAAATGGGAAGGCTTATTTGATAACAGCAATTAAAGGTGAGGATATCTATATTGCGCCTTTTAATACCTCCCATGCACTTCATGGCGATCATGTAAAGGTCTTTTTATTTCCGAAAAGAAAGGGTAAAAAAGCTGAAGGCCAGGTCGTTGAGATTATCAAAAGGAATAAGACCCAAGTTGTCGGCACGCTTGAATTGTCGAAAAACTTTGCATTTCTTGTTCCAGACTCCCCGAAAATGCCTGTAGATCTGTTTATTCCACTTTCAAATTTACGTGGCGGTAAACCAGGACAAAAGGTGATAGCCAAAATAACAGAATGGCCTCCTCAATCAGAGAATCCTTTTGGTGAAGTAATTCAAATTCTTGGAACGCCAGGTGACAATGATGTAGAAATGAAATCGATCCTGGCAGAATTTGAATTTCCCCTTTCCTTTTCCCAGAAATGCGAAAAGGAGGCAGAAAGATTTTCAGAATTGATCCCCGCGAAAGAAGCCAAAAACCGTAGGGATTTTCGGGGGATATATACTATAACAATAGACCCGTCGGATGCCAAGGACTTCGATGATGCAATTTCTTTGAAAATCATAGGTAATGGTCATTTTGAAATCGGCATTCATATAGCGGATGTTTCATACTTTGTGCAACCCTGTACAAACATTGACCAGGAGGCATTTGATCGTGGAACTTCCATTTATCTCGTTGACAGAGTCATCCCTATGTTGCCAGAACGCCTTTCAAATAAACTTTGCTCCCTTGTTCCTAATCAGGACCGATTATGTTTTTCAGCAGTTTTTGAAATAGATGAATCTGCTAATATTCTCAATGAATGGTATGGCAAGACCATTATTCATTCTCAACATAGGTTTAATTATGATGAAGTTCAAGAAATCATAGAGACAGGAAAAGGAGAAACAGCAAAAGAGATCCTGATTTTAGACAGGTTGGCAAAAAAGCTAAGGGGTGAACGGTTTAAAAAAGGCTCCATCAATTTTGAAACCCAGGAAGTCAGATTTACATTAGATAAACACGGAAACCCTTTGGAAATATTCCTAAGAGAAATGAAAGATTCCAATAAGTTGATAGAAGATTTTATGTTGCTTGCTAATCGAAAAGTAGCGGAATTTGTCGGGAAGGCAAAAACCAATTCAAAACCTAGAACTTTTGTATATCGTGTACATGATAGTCCGGTACCGGAAAAACTTGAGAATTTCACCCAATTCATTGCTAAATTAGGTTACAAAGTAAACTTTAGCAATCGAAAAAGCCTGGCTCAGTCGTTCAATAAATTATTTGAACAGATCAAGGGAAAAGGAGAAGAAAACATGGTTGAAAGCATTGCAATCAGAACAATGGCGAAAGCATACTATACAACAGAAAATATCGGGCATTACGGTTTGGCATTCCCTTATTATACCCATTTCACATCTCCCATTCGGCGTTACCCAGATCTTATTGTTCATCGTCTGTTATATGTTTATTTGCAAGGCGGGATTTCCGTTAACAAGGAAGAGCTTGAAGCGAAGTGCGATCATTCTTCTGAAATGGAGCGTAGGGCAGAGAATGCAGAGAGAATGTCAGTCAAGTATAAACAAGCAGAATATATGCTTGATAAAGTGGGGCAAGTCTTTGAAGGTTTGATTTCGGGTGTAAGCAAATGGGGGATTTTCGTTGAGATTGTCGGAACAAAGTGTGAAGGCATGGTCAGGTTAAAAGATCTGAGTGATGATTTCTACTACCTGGATGAAGAAAATTATCAGGTTATAGGTTCCCGCAAAGGACACCAATTTAAACTCGGCGATAAAGTGAGAATAAGGGTTAAGAAAGTTGATCTGCCAAGGAAGCAGATGGATTTTATGCTCGTTAGTTAGAGAAAAAGTCGATCCTTCAATCCCTCCTACCCGTAACCAGCAGGTGATTTATCCGCATTTTTTCTTTTCAATCAGATCGAAAAACACTTTTCGGAATGTTTCGCTAATCGGGATCAGGCGATCTGCGATTTTTATACGATTGCGTTCTACGCTATCGATTTTATCAAGCGCAACAATAAACGATTTATGAACACGGACAAACTGGGTCGGGGGAAGGATTTCTTCCAGCTTTTTATAGTTCAGGAGACTCATGATTTTTTTTGTCGTGGTTATTATCCGCCAGTAATCTCCCATGCCTTCAACATATAAGACATCCGCGTAAAGAACTTTTTCGATCCTTGTCTCTGTCTTTACAAAGAAATAGGGATTTCCCTGGTTTCCTGTATTGTCATTGTTATCTCCCGGGCTTCTAAGCTTCTGGTCAAGTTGCATTTTTTCGTAAACCTTATCTACTCCCTTTACAAACCTCTCGAAAGAGATGGGTTTCAGCATGTAATCCATTACATCCAATTCAAAACCCTGAATTGCATACGATTCATAGGCAGTTGTAAAGATTACATAAGGCCGGTATTTAAGTGCGTTCAGCAGCTGAATGCCGGTAAGTTCTTCCATTTGGATATCCAAAAACATCAGATCGATTTTGTTGTTCCGGATGTATTCGACAGATTCCATCGCATTGTCAAATTTCCTGATAAGATTCAGGAATGGCACTTTTGCACAATAATCGTGAATAATGTCGAGCGCCAGTGGTTCATCATCAATAGCAATACAGTTGATTTTCATTGGTTTACAATTACTAGTTTAACACTATAAACGTCATGTTCCTCTTTGATTGAAAGAGTATATTTTCCAGGATAAAGGAGCTCAAGTCTTCTTTTGATGTTTGGCAATCCAATTCCACCTGTTTGGTCTTTTGAAGCAATTGTATTCTTACGAATTTGATTAATTACTTCAAAGCTAATTTGTCCAGATTCGGAAATTAAGGTTATCCGGATTCCAGGATAAGGAACATTTTTACTTCCGTGTTTAAATGCATTTTCAACGAATGGAATCAACAGCATTGGAGCGATGGTTCGGCCATTGAGGTTTCCTTTAATATTAAATTCAGCGAAATTCGGTTTTCTGTTCCGTAATCCTTGAAGCTGAATAAAACTCTGAAGATATTCAATTTCCTTTTCCAGCAATACCTTATCGGTTGTGGCATCATATAACATATACCGCATAATCGATGAAAGTTTCATGATGGCTGCCGGAGCATCTTCAGCTTTTTGATAAACGAGCGCGTAAATATTGTTCAGCGTATTAAAGAGAAAATGAGGATTGACCTGGGAGCGCAATAAGGCCAATTCACTTGCCTGCGATTGGTTGATCATTTCAGCTTTTACTTTCTGGGATTCGAACCAGTCGATGGCGAGCTTTATCAAGACGGCATAGACAGTGTATATTATCGACATTCGAATGTTGACATACAACCATTCATTCATGTTCACTAGTTCTTTTGGTGCTACCTGGATGAGATATTTCCAGAAGACCACAGCTACCCCATATCGGAAGCATGCGATTGCAAGAACCATAAAAGATCCCAACAGTATGCTTAAAACCTTATTTTGTTTTTTAAAAAGAAACGGTAAAGAATAGTATATGGCGTAAAAATTAATGAAAGCCAGTGTATAAGACAAAACCGTATCAGTCCAGAAATAATCATAGGTCTGGCTTAAATAAAAGTAATACAATTGCTGATTGAGCATGTAAACCCAGAAAAAAGCATGTATCAGGATTTTGGAATTTTTTTTCATCGAAAACATTGATTCAACGTACGAAATTACTGATAATTCCGACAAGTTGAAACTACTTATTCGCAGAAATCTATTGAATCGCAGCTTTCATCGCTGTGTTTGGAAAAACAATCGACAACTTCCGGGGATTGATTTTAGTCATTCATCGAGTTTACATGCAAGGGTGCCGATTATATTTTGCTGTACACTAAAAAGAAACTATTTTCGCCATGGTATTCATTAAAATCCTTATTTTGCCATGAAAAACATCAACAAAGTTTCTTGTTTGCCATTAAAGGCTGTCATTGTTATTCAGATTCTAATTATTATGGCTCTAATTTCTACTGGTTGTAAAGAACAGGGTAACTATCAGGGGTATAAATTGATAGAAAAACGATTTGTCAAGGAGGTCAACGCTGACTGCTATTACCTCGAACACATAAAAAGTGGTGCACGGGTAATCAAGATTGCAGCAAAAGACCCGAATAAAACATTCTGTATTGCATTTAAGACCTTTCCTGAGTCTGATAATGGAGCTCCTCACATCCTTGAGCATTCTGTACTGAACGGCTCCCAAAACTTTCCCGTCAAAAGCCCATTTGATGTATTAAGTAAAGGTTCACTCAACACTTTCATGAACGCATTTACATCTAAGGATTTTACCATGTTTCCGGTGGCAAGTATGAACGATAAGGATTATTTCAACCTTATGCATATATATCTTGATGCTGTTTTTAATCCAATGTTCCTGACAGATGCTCGCATATTAAAGCAGGAAGGATGGCATTATGAGCTTGAGAATAAGGATGTCCCTGTTGTTTATAAAGGAGTCGTTTATAACGAAATGAAAGGTGCATTTTCGAGCCCTACCCGTGAATTAGCTTACCAGGCCTACAAAAACCTCTTCCCTGATAATGGATATGGTTTTGAATCAGGAGGATATCCGGCAGCAATTCCCTCACTGACGCAAGATGCTTTCATCAAATTTTATCAGCGGTATTACCATCCTGAAAACAGTTATATTTTCCTTTATGGTGATGCTGATCTTGGAAAAGAACTTGATTTCATCGACAAACAATACCTTTCGAAATATCAAAAGAATAATCAAAAAGCAGATATAGCCGACCAGAAACCATTTGCTGCGAGGAAAGTCATCAATGGATATTATCCTGCAATGGACGGAATTCCTACGGAGAACCAGACGTATCTGTCATTAAATTGGGTTGCAGGTCATAGCACTGATAGGGCATTGACAATGTCGCTTGATCTCTTATGTGAAGTCTTAGTCAATCAGGAATCTGCGCCAATTCGTCTTGCTTTGCAGAAGGCAGGAATAGGCCAGGATGTATCAGCTTCTACCGACAATTTTAAACAAAATGTTGTCAGGATTATTGTTCAGAATGCGAATGCGAAGGATAAAGATAGCTTTTTAAAGATTGTAAATGAGACTTTGCAGGACGTGGTCAAGAAAGGAATTGATCAGAAAGAAGTAGAAGGTGTATTGAACAGGATGGAATTTCAATTACGCGAAGGGAACGATGCGCAAAAAGGTATGACTGCTATTTTCCAGTCGCAACCCGGGTTCTTTTTTGCGGATGACCCGTTTATGGGGCTTGAATACGAAGTTCCTGTGGCAAATTTAAAAAAGGCAATTGCGGAGAAATCCCTGGAGTCCATTATCCGAAAATATTTCCTGGAAAATCCTCATTCACTTCTGCTTACTCTAGAGCCGAAGCCTGGATTAGATAAAGAAAGAAATGATAAAATTACCGAAGAACTTAAGGGATATAAAGCAAAACTTGATCCTTCAGCAGTTGAATCACTTGTCAAGAAAACCCAGGAACTCATTGATTATCAAAAAAGAGAGGATACTCCGGCTGCATTAGCCACAATTCCCATGCTGGATCTAAAAGACATAGATCCAAAGGCTTCGTGGTATCCAATAGAAGAAAAAAAGGCGGAAGGAATTTCTGTCCTCTCTTACGAGCAGTTCAGCAATGAGGTTGTTTATGTTAACCTCTATTTCGATTTACGTGTACTTCCGGAAAAGATGATCCCATATGCATCATTACTATCTAATGTTATCGGGCTCATGAATACTGCAAAATATCCTTATGGGGAATTAAACCAGCAATTGAACATCCATACTGGAGGGTTTTATACCAATTTGAATTCGTTCCTTGAACGCATGGATGACAATAACCTGATACCCAAATTTCAGGTCACAACGAAGTCTTTAAATAACAAAGTTGACAAGTTATTTGAATTGTTGGGTGAAGTTTTAAATAAAACCAGCTATTCAGATACAGCAAGGTTAAAGACGATACTTACCCGCCACCAGTCTCAACTTGAGGCGTCAATAAAAAACCGGGGGAATAAGTATGCAAGTACGCGCCTTTCTTCGTATTTCAATAACCAGGGAATGTTTAATGAATTGACCGGTGGTCTTGATTATTATTGGTTTGTGACCGATCTGGTACGCAATTTTGAAAAACATCCGGAGATAGTGACTGACAATCTTAAAACTGTAGCCTCCCTGCTGTTTACAAAAGAGAATATGATCAGTTCTGTGACGTGTTCAAAACAGGACATGGACGCCTTTTCCACAGGATTGACCAATCTGGTGAAGACACTTCCGGCAGGTACAAAAAACGCTCAGCAATGGACGTTTAAGCTAGATAAGCGAAATGAAGGAATACAGACAGCTTCAAAGGTACAGTATGTTATTGAAGGATATAATTTCAAGAAATTGGGATATAAATGGGATGGTAAAATGAGGGTTCTTGACCAGATTCTTTCTACTGACTGGCTTCAGACAAGGATACGTGTTATTGGCGGCGCCTATGGAGGTTACAGTTCAATTAGTCCGAGTGGCCTTTTGACATTCAATTCTTACCGGGATCCAAATTTGAGAGAAACGTTGGAAAATTACAAAGGAACTATAGATTACTTAGGTACTTTTGAAGCTGACAAAAAAGCGATGACCCGGTATATTATAGGGACAATTGCTTCATTGGATCAGCCTATGACGAATTCGCAGAAAGGTGATCTGGCAGTAAGCTTCTATTTCTCCAAAAGAACGCAAGATGATTTGCAGCGTGACCGGAATTCAGTTCTTACGACCAAATCGGAAGACATTCGGGGGTACGCAAAGATGATCCAGGATGTACTTAGCCAGAATGCTTTCTGTGTTTATGGAAACGCAGCGAAGATTCAATCAGAGAATAAATTATTTGGCAATCTTATTCAGGTTGAAAAATAAGCGGGTTATTTTACCAGCGTCAGTTCGTTGATCAGGTTAGTGGCTCCGGCGAATTTATCGATGATGAACAAAACGTAACGAATGTCCACGTTGATAGTTCGTTGCAGGTCAGGTTCAAAGCTGATATCACTGCTCATTGCCTCCCAGTTGCCATCGAAAGCAAGACCTATTAATTGTCCGTCAGCATTAATTACCGGACTTCCTGAATTTCCACCGGTAATGTCGTTTGTAGAGAGGAAGCAGGTTACCATTTCTCCATTTTCTGCATACTGCCCGTAATCCCTGGCGTTGAAGAGATCCTTCAATTTCTTTTCCACCATAAACTCGTCATTCGTGGCATCTTCCTTTTGCATTACTCCTTTCAGGGTTGTAAAGTAGTCATAATGAACGGCATCGGCAGGAAAATAATCCAGCACTTTCCCATAAGACATACGAAGCGTGGAGTTGGCATCAGGATACTCAACTTGTTTTGGGTTCATTTCGCGAAGACCGGCGATATAACGACGGTTTCCGGCACCCACCATTGTTTTTGCTGATGCGTAAGCTTCCACATATCTTCCAGTTGCCTCTTTAAATGATTGGATCATATTCCAGGCAAGATCTTTTTTAAAGGCTTTCAGGCTGGGGTTTTCAAGGAATTTCTTAGAAGCCGGTTCTGTTGCAAAGACAGATTTGCTATACACAGCATCTGCAAATGCATTGAAATCGTTGTTATAGTCCTTTTCGATAAGTTTAAATACCGATGGAAGATAATTCTTCGGAACATCCCTGGAATACATTTTTAATAGTTCTGCAAGGGTTTCTTTCGCGATTATTGCGTCCTCATCTTTGAAATGTTCTTTCACTACTTCTTTCAATCCATCTGTGGCATCTTTAATGGCTGCTTTGTTTTTCTTTTCCAAAGCTGATTTAAGCCCGCTAAACTGGCTTGAAAAACCCACGACATCCAGGCCCATACCGGCTATATTTGCATAAAAGAAAGGGACAGCTAGTGAGTTCAGCTGTTTGTAACCTTTCTCTATCTCACCCAGGACATTCTCATATTTTTTCTGGAGTGCCGGATTTTTGCTGTACCATTCAACAAAAGTTTTTTCAATGGCTTTCTTTTTATCTTCGACTTTATTCTTACGGAGCATTTTGGACTGTCCGATAAAGTTCTTCCAGGAATTGGCAATTCCGGCATATTTTCCGGCATAGGCAATTTTCACAGCTTTATCAACATCCATACGTTCTTTCATCACGTCAAGCTCTTTTCCGAAGATCTTAATGAGCGTAGGATAGAGCGTATTGATGTTGTATTCAATCCCGAAAGAAGTAAGATAACGGGAAGTGTTTCCCGGGTACCCCCAGATCATGGTAAAGTCGTTTTTCTTAATTCCTTTCAGGCTGATCGGAAGGTAGTATTTCGGTTGGAGAGGCGTGTTTTTAGTACTATATTCGGCAGGATTTCCGGCAGAATCGGCATAAATTCTAAAGACCGTGAAATCTCCGGTATGTCTCGGCCACATCCAGTTATCGGTATCCCCACCGAATTTCCCAATGGAAGACGGGGGGGCACCCACCAGCCGAACGTCCTGGTAAGTTTTGAAGACAAAGAGATAGTATTCATTCCCGCCAAAAAATGGTTTGACACTTACTTCATATTTGCCATTTTCCGCTGCTCTTTTTTTCATTTTTGACGTGAGTTCTTTGATTTTCTCAGTCCGAACGCTTTCCTTGAGTGTGTCAAACAAAAATGGAATGACAGAATCCGTAACGTTTTCCATCCGGATAAGAAAAGATGCGCTCATGCTTTCATTCCGCAGTTCTTCGTTTTTGGAAAGTGCCCAGAAGCCATTGGTCAGATAATCATGTTCAGTAGTGCTATGGTTTTGAACAGCGTTAAAACCACAATGGTGGTTGGTAAAAAGCAGTCCCTGTCCAGAAACCACTTCCGCCGTACAGAAGAAACCACCTGTTGCACTACCTCCGGAAAGGCCGACGATGGCGTCTTTCATGCTGGAATGGTTGATGCTGTAAAGCTCTTCAGCCGTAAGGTGTAGTCCCATTTTCTGCATATCAACATAGTTTAGGCGTTCGATAAGGATTGGAAGCCACATACCTTCATCGGGCGGATTATCGGCAATAATTTTTGTCCCGGCAAAAAGAACCAGCATCAGTATCAGAAAAGTAATTTTGCCCAGGAAGCGTTGACCCTTCATAACTAAGAGATTAAGGAAGAAAATACAAGACTTGTTAAAGAGGCAATATTACGTACAATTCCTTTACAGGGAATTTTTTTTAGACCAACGGCCAAAATAATCGGTGAATGCTGTATTTCAAGATTGGTATATTTTATTTAAGTCTGCCAAATGTGCCGATACATCAAGAAATTTATAATGTTCGGCCAGAATGCTTGTATAAAAAGGAGATTTTTCGGAAATTTGAAGAAATAATCATCGCATGAAATTCCAGGCATTACGACATAAAAACCATATTGGCAGAATTTTTGCGCACATCGTTTTTTGGTTGTTCAGCCTGGTTCTTTTCTCGGTTTTAATTTTTTATACCCGGAATTTCAGGATCTCCGCGATGGATTTCAAGACGGCCGTGAATATCCTGATCACAATTTTCTTATTAGCCGTTTCCGTTTACATCAACATTCTTTGGTTGCTTCCGTTCTTTTTTTCAAGGCGAAGGTTTCTTTTATTTACCTGCCTGGAAATAATCAATATCGCGCTTTTTATCTGTTTAAATTATTGCATTTCAATGGCCTTTGAAGGCAAACTATCTCACTATACCAGTGAGATGATAGCAGAATTTATCCTGGTATTGATTTTTCTGGTTATTACAACGCTGATAAAATTTACACGGGATTCTATTGCTCTCCAGGATGCAGAACTGAGAATAAAAGAAATTGAACGTCAGAATATTGAATCCGAACTACAGGCATTGAAGGCTCAGTTCAATCCTCATTTTTTTTCAATACACTGAACAGCATATATGCTCTGAGTTTAGATAAATCAGATAAGGCACCTGAATTGATTTTAAAATTATCGGAATTGATGCGATATGTTCTTTATGACACCCGCGGTAACTGTGTTCCTATTAGTAAGCAACTGGGATTCCTGAAAAGTTATATTTATCTGGAAAAACTGCGTACAGACGAAGGCCGAACCATTGACCTGGACATTCAGGGAAATAACCTGGAAGTCTGTATTGCACCACTTTTACTTGAGCCGTTTGTTGAAAATGCGTTCAAGCATGGCGCAAGAGATAAGAGAAGTCATCCTTTCATCCGTATTCATATTGATTTATCCAGAATAAACCGACTGGGGTTCATGATTGAAAACAATAAAGACGAGAACACGTTGCCCCAGGAGAAACCTGGTATCGCCAAAGGGATTGGGCTTACAAATGTTAATAAAAGGTTGGAGCTGTTATATCCCGGGAGGCATCATTTACAAATTACAGACACCCCTGACCTGTTCAGGGTAGAATTGACCATAGAAACGCATGAAAATTAAATGCCTTATAATCGATGATGAACCGCTGGCTCAGCGGGTTATTGAACGGTATGCAGAAGATCTTTCATCCCTGGAGATCGTGCGTAAATGCGACCATGCCATGGACGCACTCGAATTGCTTAAATCCAACGAGATAGACCTGATCTTCCTTGATATCAACATGCCTAAACTGACCGGGATTGAATTTCTCCGGACATTGAAGCATCCCCCGCTTGTCATTATTACCACGGCTTATGCCGAATATGCCATTCAAGGATATGATTTGAATGTTTTGGATTACCTGATGAAACCATTTTCATTCGAAAGGTTTGTCAAGGCAGTACTGAAAGCGCAGGAATTCCTCCGCAGCAGAGAACTCCCCGGCGGAGAAATGAATCAGCAGGAATCCACCGAAGGTGACTTTATCTTTATCAAATCAAGTAAAAAGACATTCCGTGTTAATTTCTCGGATATTCTATATGTAGAAGCGCTGGGAGATTATGTTAAAGTTTTTACGATTGATAAAATGATCGTAAGCTACCAATCGATGAAAAATCTGGAAAAGTTGCTACCCAAAAAGAATTTCCCAAGGATTCACAAGTCCTATATAATATCCATGGCAATGGTTGAAATGATAGAAGGAAACCACGTCAAGATCAAGGACCGCCAGATACCGATCGGAACCAATTATAAATCAGAGTTTGAGAAACTGATCAAAACCATTTAAGGTCACAAAACATGTGGTTCTTTTTCTTTTCCACGGATTACGCGAACTTTGCGCAGTAAAAAAGAAAGATAAATCATTATCAGTCCGAACAGGATTGAAAGAGCGCCAATGAGTTGGGCAACAAGGGTGGCAATTTCAAACGGTTTTATGCAAAGAAAGATACCAAGAGCAATTGTCAGCAGACCATTAAAAAGGATGATGTTTTTATTGGCAATGGTTTTCCCGACATTCACCAATATTGCTATCTGAAAGATTCCAACGACAATAGCCCAAACGCCAATCAGGAGAAGAAAAAAGCGTAAGATATCTGCTTTGGGTGCGATGATAATAACCAGTCCGATGGCAACGCTTGCGATCGATTGGAACAAGATCATTCCAACTTTTTTATCTTTCTTCAGGTTATTAACAGAAGCAACCAGAAGTATTACTCCGGCACCCAACATTGCAATACCAAAATAGAGAATAATTCCCTGTAACAATTCCTGCTTACATAATAACATCAATAATCCAAAAATGATAGAAATGATGCCATTCGTGGTCAGAAACCACCAGTTTTTATATGTTTGTGTTTCCATATTTTGCAGGGTTTGGTGTTGTGAAATTAATTATGAACTCCGTAATGACCTGATGTGGGAATAAAATTCATATACAGTTCCCACGATGATAAAGGTTCCGATGATCATGAAAAGAATTCCGACGATCCGGTTGATCCAAAGTTTAACGACAGGTTTCTCCAGTACTTTGATCTGATTTGCCAGAACGCATTTTAAGATATCTGTTGCCAATACCATTGCAAGTGCTCCGATGAAAAAGGATGCCACTGATTTTCGTTTATCCGGGCCGCTGTAAGTAGAACTTATAGAAACCACACAGGTGATCCAGAAGAACCACAGTGAGGGATTGGCAATATTGAGAATAAAACCTTTAAAAAAGTAAGGGATGGAACCGGGGCGTTTAACCTTTATTTCCGTAACCACCTCGATCTGCTCCGTTTTTGAGACTTTCTTGAAGAATGTGAAAATTCCGAAGGTAGTCATTACAATTCCCCCTATGACACCAAAAACGAGTCTGTAACTCGGGTCGGTGACTATTTCAGAAACTCCGAAAAATGCCCCTACAACGATCAGCAGATCACTTGCAAAGATGCCAAATGCAAGGAAGATCCCGATTTTCACTCCATGTTTGATACTTGTCTGGAGGAGTGCAAAAAGGGCAGGACCCAGTGTGATTGCCACAGTGATTCCCAGGACTAAACCTTTGAAAAACGGGATTACCAAATTATTTTCTTCTTTTTTCCCAATTATTAGCTAACGAATTTTCCAGACTTAACAAGGGGAATTGCATTCTATGCCTGCAATTAACCTATTCCCGTCAGGTAAGGACTTCATTGTATTTACATAGATATTTCTCCCACTGTACCAAGGGTTCATTTTTCAGTACCCGCGGAAACTTGTGTGCACCTCCTTCTTTGCCGGTTGCTTTCAAAAAATCATAGAATACCTGTAATGGGATCACTTCTGCCGTAACTTCACGAATTGCTTCGTTGCGTTCAACACGGTAATCATCGTTCAGAAATCCCAGGTATTCGTCGAGTTTTGCAGCAGCGATTACGGGATCAATAGGATTGTCGGTTCCAAGATACCATTTATGGGCAAACAGACCTCCATGATGAATTCCGGCAACACTGAACTCGGGAATCAAAATATTGAATTCGTTCTGAAGCATTTTTATCGCACGGTTCATATTATCCTGCGACAAATGTTCCCCGCAGAGGCTGAGGAATTGTTTGGTACGCCCCGTCAGAATGATCTCTCCGGCTCTGGCATTCGTAAACCGTAAAATGTCGCCGATCAGGTATCGCCAGGCTCCGGAACAGGTGGTCAGCAGCAAAGCATATTCTTTTCCATTTTCTACCTGCGCAAGCGGGAGAACTTCCGGATCGGAAACAAGGTTGCCATCTGCATCAAAATTCTTTTCGTTATAGGGGATAAATTCGTAAAACAAGCCGTTATCAAGAACCAAAGACATTGACTTATTAATTCCGGCCTGCTGAAAGGCGATGTAGCCTTCGGATGCAAGGTAGGATTCATTATATACGATTTCTCTCCCCAGCAATTTCCTAAAACTTTTCACATACGGATCAAATGAAACTCCGCTATGTACATAAGCTGACAAGTTGGGCCAGATTTCATGAATGTTGTTTACATGATAATAATCGATGATTTTTTCCATGATGATTTGAATCCATGAAGGAACTCCAACGATTATGCCGATATCCCAGGCTGCGGCATTTTTCACGATTTCATTCAGCTTATCAGCCCAATCTCTTTCTCTTGAAATAAGGGGACCAGGTTTATGAAAATGCTGGAACCAGAAAGGAAGACTGCCGGTTGTAATGCCAGAAAGGTCTCCTTTGTAATAAGTTCCATTATACTGCAGATGAGTACTTCCCCCGATCATTAGGATGCTCTTGGTGTAAAAGTCGGCAGGGAAGTTGTATTTTGTTGTCATCACCAATTGGCGAATGGAAGTCTTGCGGATGGCGCGCAACATATCCGTGGTTACAGGAATGTGTTTTGAAGAAGACTCAGAGGTTCCTGAAGTGAGCGCAAAATATTTTACCCTGCCCGGCCAGGTTACCCAGGATTCTCCGTTCAGGCTGCGGTACCACCAATTTTTGAACATGGAACTATAATCATGAACAGGTACTATCTTCTGAAAAGCCCCGATAACATCTTTCTGGGAAAGGATCTCTGAGAATCCATAATGTTCGCCAAAAGCCGTGTCCTGAGCCCTGTTTAATAGTTTCCGCAACTCTTTCTTTTGCACCTGGACAGGGTTGAGGTTTTTTTTGATATCTTGCGGATATTGAGCTAAAGTATATGCAGTTTTTATTATGGAGCCCAGGATCGGCATGTTACCAGTTTGAAAAGAATTGTAAAAATATGAAATTATTGCCAAACGCAGGTACTCTATTCCTCTTAAGAAACAACTTTTAAAATCATTGAATTTTAGAAAGTTGAAAAATATTTTTTATAGAATTATTGCTTCTTGAAGAAAAAAAATTACAGTCATCACATTAGCAGCCTTGGCTTCTTCGGTTCCGGCGAAGCCGGAAATCTCGCGAAGCGAGATAGAAGAAGACGCAGCTGCGTTGTGGTGACGAGGCCTGAGCGCAATGAAAATTTATAGGGCAAATGGTAATGTTTTCTGAATATTATCAAGTTGAAAAAGCACTTGTTTTTGTAGTTATTGCTAAGTTTTAGCTAAGCCTTCACCAATATGAAAAAAGGAAGAAGAAATATATCCCTCATTGTTACTGTTATTTTCCTAATCCCCGTCCTTGTGATTCTGGGTTTTTTATTTGTGCTGACGGTCATTGATAAAAAATTGCCGCTGTATGAGGTTATTGAAATTAAGAAAAAAGTCGCCCCGGAAGTATCCATAAAAAACGAATTAACCATTCTGACATGGAATATCGGATATGGGGGTTTAGGTAAAGAGATGGATTTTTTTTATGAAGGAGGAACCCGGGTCCGCCCTGAAAAGGAGGAATTAATACGGTATATGGCAGGCATTAACCAGTTTCTTGGTGCTCAGGATTCAACAGATTTCATCTTTGTCCAGGAAGCCGACTTCAATTCAAAAAGGAGTTATTTCCAGGATGAGGTAACAGCAATAAGTGATGTGCTGGATTCTTATTGTTATGCTGTTGCAAGAAATTATGATAGCCGGTTCGTTCCATTCCCAATTACCGAGCCGATGGGCAGGGTAACTTCGGGGATTGTCACTTTCTCTAGATACCGTCCTGTACAAGCTGAACGAAAAGGTTTCGGAACAAATTTCTCATGGCCGAAACAATTGTTTTTCCTCCAGCGTTGTTTTCTGGTTTTTCGATTCAATCTTGGAAATGGGAAAGAACTTGTACTCATCAATACGCACAATTCAACTTTTGACAAAGGCGGTGAATTACGGAAGAAAGAATTGGCAAAGCTGCAGTCTTTCATGATTCAAGAGTACAAAAAAGGAAATTATGTAGTTGCAGGTGGTGACTGGAACAATAATCCTCCAGGATTTTTAAAAAAAACTATCCTGACAGGAGACCAGGTAAAGCAAATATATCCTCCCATTAATTCAACTTACCTGTCAGGATGGAAGTTTGCCTTTGACCCAACACTTCCAACTAACAGGAATGTTGATTCCCCTTATCGAAAAGGGAAAACAAAAACCACAATCATTGATTTCTTTGTCATATCACCAAATATCGAATTAGTATCGGCGAAAACTTTCGAAACCGGATTTAAGTATTCGGATCATCAACCGGTGCAGATAAAAATACGAATGAACCAGAGCCGGTGCGCCAGACAAGATGAAGAATGATAATACTTTTCATTCGTTGCATTTTCTTTACGACCTTTGCAGCTAATTGGTTCAGGAATAATCCATCAAATGCAGATCAAAGCTACCAAAGAGTCTTCTCTCTCGGATCTTCTCCTTGCGGAATTTAAAACAGCCTCGAGGAGTATGGTCAAGAAAATCATCCTTCATGGTTCCGTGACAATAAACGGAAATAAAATCAGCATTCCAGGAACCTTGCTACAACCCGGTGATGTTGTTGAATACATAAAGCACAAAGCACAACCGGGAAGTTCCAATGCTCCATTTCCTGTCATTTTTGAAGACGAATCCCTTCTGGTTGTTGAAAAGCCTGCAGGGATTCTGACACATGCAGAGAAAGGGACAACCGGTACATCTCTTTACAAAGAAATGCTGGAATATATAAAAGAACGATCCAAAGGAAAAGAGCGGATCTATGTTGTACATAGGCTTGACCGTGAAGTTTCCGGGATTGTCCTTTTCGTAAAGAATGAGCACGTGCAGGAACAGATAAAAGCGAACTGGCGGGAAACGACGAAACGGTATTGGGCACTTGTTCATGGATCTCCTGAAAAAGAAGCAGGGACACTTGAAAGCTGGTTAATAGAAGGCCGTGATCAGAAGATGTTTTCAGTAAAACAGAACGAGGATGCCAAGCAGGCTATCACCCATTATAAAACAAGCAAGAAACTTGGAGATCTGACTTTGCTGGATGTTGAATTGGAGACGGGACGGAAGAACCAGATCAGGGTGCAACTTTCAGACATCGGCTGTCCTGTGGTTGGAGACTGGCGCTATGGGTCAAAGGACAATGTTAAGAGAAGAATTCGCTTACATGCTTATTATTTCAGCATGAATCATCCTGTGACAGGCCAATTTCTTGAGTTTTCAAGCCGCATGCCAAGGGGATTTATGACGTTGGGGGATAAGGAAGAGAAGTATAAGTGATTGGTGATTAGTGATTAGTATATTTAACAATTGTTTTATTTAAATCCTCGTTGGCGAAGGGCTTCGAAGATTACGATGGCTGCGGAGGTGGAGACATTCATTGAATCAATTTTCCCGTTCATCGGGATCTTCACCAGGGTGTTTGATTCCTTCAACCAGGTTTCACTTAGTCCGTTTGCTTCAGATCCCATGATGATCGCAGCGGGTTGGCAGAAATCTGTTTCGTGGTAAAATTGTATTCCTGTCAATGCTGTTCCGAAACTTTTTATCTTTTTTGAACGAAGCCAGCCAATGGTTTCTTCACTATTACTGGTTACAATAGGTATTGTAAAGATACAGCCTATGCTGGCGCGGATTGCATTCGGATTATAGATGTCGGTTTGTGGATCGCAAATGATTACCGCATCAAGGTTTGCGGCATCGGCAGTACGGAGGATGGCGCCAAGGTTCCCAGGTTTTTCGACCGTTTCGAGCACAAGTATGAGTGGGCTTTTACGCAGTTTTAATTCGTCAAAAGTGAATCTCTTCGGAACAGCCAGTGCAATCACCCCTTCATGGTCTTTACGATAGGCTATCCGGTTATATAATGCAGATGGAATTTCAATTAAATCAAAAGAGTTTTCAGGACTAGCAGTAAGTTCAGCAAGTTCGTTTTCAGCAATGAAATCTTTACAATACAGCAAAACGGTAATGCTAAATCCGGAAAGTAATGCCAGCCTGATCTCACGAACTCCTTCAATGACGACGAGATTCTGGTTCTTCCGTTCACGGGCTTTTTCGGTAAGGAGAAGAACGTTTTTAATCAGTGGATTCTGAGAACTCGTTATCAGTTTGGACATCTTACGTTTGAAATGATGAATGAAAACAAAGCTATGTATCTTTTTTAATTTTTCCCTTGCATGATAAAAATATTTATTATATTTGCGCATTCAAATACCTGAATGGGATTATGTCAAAAATTTTCACTTTATCTGAAGCCGCTTCGATCGCCATACATGGAATGGTGTTGATTGCCAGGAATAACAATGGGATCAATGCGGTAAAGATCGCCGAACAAACGGGTTTATCGAAGAACCATATTTCGAAGGTTCTGCAACGCCTCGTAAAAACCGATCTCCTAAAATCTGTCCGTGGGCCGCTGGGTGGATTTACTTTAAAGAAAAAGCCTGAAGAAGTTACTTTGCTGCACATTTACGAAACCATTGAAGGGAGTCTTGATGTAACAGATTGTCCCTTTAACTATGAGATCTGCGCTTTTGATAAATGTATGATGGGAAACAGCATCAATAAAATGACACTTGATTTCCGCAAATACCTGAAAAGCCAGACATTAAAAGACTACATTTAATTTTTTTTATTATAAAGACGCAAAACGATACCTGAAAAACACGGAAAAACACAACAGTTTGTTTGCTGCCCTAAAACTATTCATTGTTATCTGTTCAATTTTCATTGGCATTTGTGCGTTGTTCACTGAAAAAGCGAACAGTGAGTAATGTGCAGGGAACAATGAATAGCTAATAGTGAACAGTCGCCGTATAAGCAGCCTTGGCTTCAACGGTTCCGGCGAAGCCGGAAATCTCACGAAGTGAGATAGAAGAAGGCGCAGTTGTGGCGACGAGGCCGCCCGGTCTGAGGGCAATGATAGATTGAAAAACATGACGAACAATTAATGAACTTATAAAGAAATAAGCACAAGACAGAGAAATAACCAACGAATAAAAGTAAAACATGAAAAGACAGATCATAAAAATTGATGAAGAAAAATGCAACGGCTGCGGCTTATGCGTTCCCAACTGCCATGAAGGAGCTTTACAGATCATTGACGGGAAAGTCCGCCTGGTCAGTGATCTGTTTTGCGACGGGCTGGGTGCCTGTATCGGTCATTGCCCCGAAGGTGCCATTGAGATTGAAGAAAGAGACGCCGAACCGTATGATGAAATAAAGGTAATGGAACTCATGATTCCAAAAGGAAGAAACACAATTCTGGCTCATCTTGAGCATCTCCGTGATCATAATGAACAGAAGTTTCTGAAAGATGCAATTCAATATATAAACGAAAACAATATAGATATGAGTGAAGGAACAGAAATTTCCGGAAACGCACACGTGGCATTCCCAAGCTTGGCTGCGGCGCGCAGCGAAACACAGAGGAGTGCCTGCGGTTGCCCGGGTTCAGCAGAAAAAGATTTCCGGATTGATGAAAAACTCATGAAAAATGTCGGGAATGCAGTTTCCAATGAGCCATTGGAAACACCTTCGGAGTTACGTCAATGGCCGGTACAACTGCATTTATTGAACCCACAGGCTTCCTATTTCAGGAATGCCGATGTCGTTCTTGCAGCCGATTGTGCTGCATTTGCGATGGGGAATTTCCATTCCAGGTTCCTGAAAGGAAAATCGGTTGCAATCGCTTGCCCGAAGCTGGATACCAGTCAGGAATCTTACTTGCAGAAGCTGACCTCAATGATCAGTGATTCAAAGATCAACTCCCTTACCGTAGTTATTATGGAAGTGCCCTGTTGCGGAGGATTACTGCAGATAGCAAAACAGGCGAAGGAGAATTCCGGAAGGAATATTCCGATCAAACTTGCGGTTGTAAGTGTCCAGGGAGAAGTTCTTGAAGAAGAATGGGCTTAAATATTGGTCTGAATTAATCAGTAAAACATAAATTAAAATAAAACATTATGGAAAAAAACAGTTTTGAACCAGGAAACAAATTCAGATTCACGGAAAGCGCAGACTATTCCACAGATGGAATTGTCAGCAAAAGAATCCTCGACCGTCCGGTAGGGAACATTACCCTTTTTGCATTTGATAAAGGGCAACGGCTGAGTGAACACTCGGCACCATTTGACGCGATGGTGCAGGTAATTGACGGGACAGCCGAGATCATCATCAATAAGGTTCCGCATAACCTTGTTGCTGGTGATTCGATCATCATGCCGGCGAATATTCCGCATGCAGTCAACGCGACAGAGAAATTTAAAATGATTTTAACAATGATTAAAGGATAAAATTCAAGAGCCATAAGTGAGTTGCTAAATAATTCGCGGGAGCGAAAAGATCTGCTGAAGCAAATGATCCTTCAGTTACATGAAGGAGTTGCACCGGAGGAGGTCAGGAAAAGGCTGGTCGTAATTGTTGTAGAAGATTCCTTCCGGTGAAGTTGTAGAAGTTGAACAGGAGCTGATATGCGAAGGTTTGCCGGAAACAGAGAATCATATCATATAAGATTTGTACTTTCGCAAAACTGTTCCGGGATGTTAGCTCAGTTGGTTCAGAGCGCATGCTTCACACGCATGAGGTCGGGAGTTCGAATCTCCCACATCCCACGCTACAACTCACAATTATATCATTACCCCATCACCCCATCGTCCCATCATCCCATCATCAAATCACCTCATCACCTCATCACCTCATCACCTCATCAACTCATCAACCCGGAAAAGATATTAATCTTGCATCCCGGTTATAATATTCTCTGCTTAGTAATACCTTTGCAATTAATTGAAAGAGGTGAGATCTAAAATATCAGATGCCCTGGTTGGGTTTGCAGTAGGAGATGCCCTCGGCGTCCCCGTGGAATTCAAAAGCCGCGAAGAGCTTGCAAAAACACCTGTGAAAGATATGCAGGAATTTGGGGAGCACAACCAGTCTGCCGGCACTTGGTCTGACGACAGCTCAATGGTTTTTTGTACCACAGAAAGTCTCTGTAATGGATATAACCTCGAGGATATTGCCGGGCAGTTTTCAAAATGGCGTAACCGAAGGTTCTGGACTCCCCGTGGAAGGGTTTTCGATATCGGAATCCAGACCAGCAAAGCCATCCAAAGGATCGATCGTCTCATGGAACAAGGGCTTCGGATAAAACCCATTCCGGAAGCCGGCGTGAATGAACGGGAAAATGGAAATGGCTCGCTGATGAGAATTTTACCATTGGCATTTTATCTTGCAGAACAACCCATTGAGGAACGGTTCCGGTTAGTCCGGGAAGTATCCGGCCTGACTCATTCCCATATCCGTGCCGTAATTGGGTGCTTCATTTATTCAGAATTTGCTATCGGCCTTCTGAAAGGATTAGATAACTATACTGTTTATATGGAAATCCGGCGACTTTTACCGGAATTTTTAAACGGCAAAGCCGATTCTGCAGAAGTTGAATTTTATTCCAGGATACTGGAACATAATATCACAGAGTTCCCTGAGATAGCAATCAAATCTTCACCATATGTCGTTCATTCTCTGGAAGCTTGCCTGTGGAGCTTTATGAGGGGAAATAATTACAGGGATACGGTTTTGCAAGCAGTTAATCTTGGCGATGATACCGATACCATTGGTGCGCTTACCGGCGGTTTGGCCGGGATCTGTTATGGTTTGAAACAAATACCCGAAGAGTGGATTGAAATCCTGGCACGGAAAGAAGATATTGTCGATTTGGCCGCCAGATTTGAAAAATCTCTGAATCCTCCTCAATAGTGTCCAATTCCTGAGATTTTCAGTATAATTTAGATTGGTACACCTGCCTGATAATAATTTGCAATTTGGCTAGGTTGTCTTTTCGTTTGCCGGAAAGTTAAAACCAGCTACCGTTACGGCTTTCTTCATGTCTGATTTGTTCAGCCGTATCATGGAGTCAAAAAAAAAAATCAATTTTTGTAAGTATATGAAGTAGAATCGGAATATGAACCCGATAGGTTAAATTGCTTGATAACCCTGTTTTTATTATCATATTGATATGAACATTGTACAGTGTCATAATAACAAGTACCCTGATAATAATACTGAACAGAAATAGTTCCTGGCAGGTTTCTATCCTGTTTCCCCAAGAAGAAAATACCTGAATTATACTGCCCTATAGTATTTTGTTTATTAAGTAAATAGGCGACTTTAACTGTTTCAGAATTAGAGGAAGAGGAATAAGTATAACTTGATCTGTTTCCATTCGTATATTGGAATGACATTATTGTCGTATCTCCGGAAGAATACCATGTTTGCTTAACCATATATCCATTCGCATCATATTCATAAGTGTCTGTATAAGAAGTTTCCTGTGGAAAACTCATCAGTCCCGGCATATGATAAATATACGGTATCCGGCCAATACATGCTTTGTTTTGTTTTGTTGAACCATATGTATAAGAGATTGCAAGCCCCTTGGAATTTAATATGTAAGTGTCTGTCTGTTGCAAGGTACCTGCAGAACTGTAACTTTTCCGTAAAACTGTGGAGTTGCTGTATACCAGGGTATCAAACGCCCCACTATTACTATCCGTTTGTTTAATGTTCCGCCCATTTCCATCATACTGGTATAATACCACTTCTCCTTGCCCACCAGAATAATAATAAGTCTCACTTAAAATTTGGGGAATAGAATCTGGAGGTGCCGCATTCGTGCTTTTCTTACAACCAGCAATCGTTGAGCATAGGAATAATGCAATGATGATAATCGTGTAAAGCTTTTTCATAATGTTGGTTTTTGGTAGGTTGTTATATAATATCGCGAAGGTACTCAAAGAAAAGCAATCATCAAATAACGGCGCGAGTCTTTAAATTTCGTACCTTTGCACCCCAATTGCAAAATCATGCCATTAAATAAATTAAGAAACATAGGAATTGCTGCACACATTGATGCAGGAAAAACAACAGTCACAGAACGAATTCTGTTTTTTACCGGGACAACAAGAAAAATAGGAGAAGTTCATGATGGCCAGGCAACCATGGATTTCATGAAGCAGGAGCAGGAACGGGGCATTACAATTGCCTCAGCCGCCATCTCCTGCAGCTGGAAAGGACATCAGATCAACCTGATAGATACCCCGGGGCACGTGGATTTTACAGTAGAAGTTGAAAGATCCCTTCGCGTTATCGATGGGATGGTTGCTGTTTTTTGCGCTGTTGGCGGAGTTGAACCCCAAAGTGAAACTGTGTGGAACCAGGCCGACCGTTACCGTGTGCCGCGTATTGCTTTTATCAATAAAATGGATCGGACAGGTGCTGAATTTTCCCAGGTTGTAGCACAGATGAATAAATATCTTGATGCCAATGCCTTGCCCTTTCAACTTCCCATGGGCGCTGAAGACAATTTTGAAGGGATCATAGACCTGCTGGAGCAAAAAGCATATATATTCAAGGATGCTGAACAGGTTGAAACCGATATTCCACAGGAATATCTGGAAAAAAGTAAAGCAGCCCGGGACTGGATGGCAGAAAAGATCGCTGAGTTCAACGATGAGATCATGCAACTCTTTTTCGACGAGAAGGAGATTCCTGCTGAACTTCTTAAAAAAGCTGCAAGGGAAGCAGCACTCAAAATGTTGATCACACCTGTGTTCTGTGGCGCCGCTTACAAGAACAAAGGAGTTCACTTACTCCTTGATGCAGTAGTGGATTACCTCCCGTCTCCGATTGATGTGGGAGCTGTGGTTGGCCTGGATATTGATGATCCCCAAAAATCGCATTCCCGCCATCCTTCCGGGAAAGAACCTTTTTCGGCGCTCGCTTTTAAACTGATTCATGATCCATTCGTCGGACAGCAAACTTTTGTCCGGGTTTTCTCAGGCGTGCTTCGAAGCGGGATGCAGATCCTGAACTCCACAAAAAACAAGAACGAACGTATCGGCAGAATCTTCCGGATTCATGCTAAAGAGCGGGTCGAGATTAACGAAGCCGGCCCTGGTGATATTGTGGCTCTGATCGGGCTGAAACTGACCAAAACCGGAGATACTCTTTGCGATATGGATCATCCGTTATTTCTTGAAAACATTCATATTCCACCTCCCGTAGTAGAACTTAAAATCACGCCTTCCAAGAGAGCAGATCAGGTAAAATTAGGAGAAGCACTGAACAAGCTGATGAACGAAGATCCATCATTCAATGTAAGGTTTGATGATGAAACTGAAGAGACTGTTGTTTCAGGAATGGGAGAACTTCACCTGGAAATCATTATTGACCGGCTCAAACATGAGTTTAAAGTAGAAGCTGAGGTAGGAGAACCTGCTGTTGCTTTCCGCGAAACAATCACAGGAGAAAAAGAATGCAGCTACAAACATTCCAAACAAACCGGTGGTAAAGGACAGTTCGCGCATACTGTGATGCGGATAGAACCCAATGATGGCAAAGGATATGAGTTTGTGGATAAGGTTAAGGGAGGCAATATCCCTAACGAATTCATCCAATCGGTGAATAAGGGAATCCTGAAGACTTTGGAAAAAGGAATCCTTGCCGGCTATCCTGTGGTTGATGTGAAAGTTGTGCTTCTGGATGGCAGTCATCATCCGGTTGATTCCTCCGACATGGCTTTCCAGACTTGCGCTTCAATCTGTTTCAAACATGGGTTTATGAAAGCGAATCCTATATTATTGGAACCTATGATGAAAATAGAAGTGAACACTCCGGATGATTATATCGGGGAAGTCTCCGGTAACCTAAATCGCAGGCGTGGAAAAATTGAAGCCATGCGCCGTTACAGGAAAGGCGCCCAAAAGATCAATGGATTTGTTCCACTAATGGAAATGTTCGGATATGCCAACCAACTGCGAAACTTGTCCAGCGGCCGTGCCAACTATTCAATGGAATTCTTAAAGTATACGCCAATTCCACAGGCTATTCAGGAAAAAATTCTGAAGGAGCTGGAAGACCAAAAAAAATTAATAAAAAAATAGACTTAGAGATAGCGCTGGGCGCAGCTGCGTTGTGGCGACGAGGTCGCCCGGCCTGAGGGCAAAGATTGAAATCAGGTAACGGACACGCGTTGCAAATGTGCACCAGCTGGAAATGTAGGAATGCAGGAATTCACACTTTACAATTCACACTTTACAATTCAGATACCCGGTTGCTTGCTGCGAGGTGCTCAATTTTTTTGAAAACAACATCAGTCGCCACATGAGCAGCCTTGGTTTCTTCGGTTCCGGCGAAGCCGGAAATCTCACAAAGTGAGATAGATGAAGGCGCAGCTGCGTTGTGGCGACGAGGCCGCCCGGCCTGAGGGCAAAGATTGAAATCAGGTAACGGACACGCGTTGCAAATTTGCACCAGCTGGAAATGCAGGAATTCAGAATGCAGGAATGCACACTTCACACTTTACAATTCAGAATTTAATTATCACCATTTTCCTGACTTTGACCTGATCCGGGGTTTTCATAACCAATTGGTAGATTCCGGATGGAAGATGTGCTGAAGCAAAACCGACAGAATAACTCCCACGATCCAATTTCTTATCGAGAAGCATGGACACAACTGCCCCCTGCATGTCATAAACCGTCAGGTTGACATTTGAAGGTTCTTTCAGGACGAAGGATACGGTTGTCTTTTCGCTGAATGGGTTTGGGTAATTCTGTAGCATATCAGCAGATCCGGGAAGCTTTTGGTCATTGATAGCTGTCGGATGGCTGAATTTTTCTTTCAAAACATATTTCAGAAAATTCCTGGCATCAACTGTATCTAAGTAATACAAAGGGAAACTGAGAAGGATCGTGGTATAGTCGGCTCCTTTGTATTCAATGCCAACAGGGCGGCCCTTCATTGTTCCAAGCGGACTTCCTGTCGAATAATGTGAATCTAATGTGTAAATCGCCTTACTTTCTTCGGTTGGCGCAAAAACCTCCAGGTTATGAATCTCTCCGGGATAAGCAGCCTGGGTCGATTTTCCCGGATCAATCCGAAGTGTATCATACCCCGTATTTTGAGGATTGGCCCTAAACATAAAACATGGAACCTTTCGGTTGACGCTATCGATTTTAAAGAAATTTCGCAGCAAAGAGTATTC
>CAIWTA010000313.1 GCA_903915465.1 uncultured Bacteroidales bacterium
CTTTGAATGTTGCCGCAGCCCAGGCTGCAGGTGTTTACACAAATACCACCGACATGACCGTAACTGTCAATTATAACTAGTAATATATTGATAGTGTGCAGTAAAGCGCTGCTGCCTGCAGCGCTTTTTTTACACAATTCTCGTAAAGTTGCAGCTTTACAACATAATTTAAAAAATATTGCTATGAAAAAATCAACTTTAAGTATATCAACAAAATCTACTTCGGTATTTTCTGCTTTTCACTATTTAACTATCGTTCGATTACTTGTAATGAGTTTGTGCATTTTTTATGGGTTAGTATCATTCAGTCAAAACCCAAGCAAAACATTCACTGCCGGCGCCTATATCATCGATATGGGGCAAAATTCGGCCATAAATAAAGGATTAAAACCTTATGGGCTCGTTTATGCTTTGATTCATGATTATAACGTCCCGGTTTACTGGTCCATTAATTCATCCAAAATAAAAGATGGAGTGGATTTTACTTTACCGGCAGGAGCCGGTAGCAAGAGTTATAAAGGAGGCCCTTTTATAATTTCTTCTGATCAAGCTTCTATCCAAACTGTCATTAATTTGATTTCGACCTGGAAAGCAAAAGGAGCAGTTGTGGATGGCCCTATTACAACTGCTTTTGATGCACCTGTTTTTAACAAACTTACTACATGGCCAAGAGCTATTGTGGATGATGACAATGATACACAAATTATTACTCCATATTATGCTAACGCGGGAGTTCCTTCAACATCATATTTAACACAAGGAAATCCGACACAACTTACCAGTTGCGGAGATATTTATGTTTTACCTCATGCTGATCCGCAAGAATGGCCAATATGCTACGTTACTGCATTAAAAAATTACATAAACAATGGCGGCTATCTTTGGGTTGGCTGTCATGCAGTTAGTGCATTGGATCTTGGTTGGTCAGGGCCTCCGGTAACTGCGGGATTTGATTTTCTCACTACCAATGGTCTTGTACCATGGGAAGATCATAATAAACCATCCAATTCAGCAACGTATACTTATAATCCTTCCTGTTCAGCTGACCCTGTTATGCAGTTTATGGGCACAATGGATGCTTCTTTACATAATGGATCTGAAGAAATTTATCTTGCCAAATCAGGCTCTTTATGGAGAACTTCTACTAAAGTTGCAGTTTATTGTAATAATTATACGGATTCTAAAACACATATTACTTACGCATACCCGGCAAATCCTGCAGTTTTAGTTGCTTACGGACCGGCTTACGGCGATCATACTAAAGGGATGGTTATGTATGAAGCCGGACACGATTATAAGGGTGAAGGTACAATACAATCTGAAATTGCAGCAGAAAGGGCATTCTTTAATTTTGTTCTTTTGGCAGGGATTCAACAACAAATAAGCATTACTAATGTAACCTTTCCGACAGCCTTAACTCCAAATACTTCATATACATTAAGCGCGACTGTTTCCGGAACAATTGGCTCTGTTACCTATTTGTGGTCGGCAGAAGGAGGAGGAACTTTTTCAAGCACTTCAACTAATCCCACAACATATACAGCACCTCCAAGTATAGGGAATATTATTCTCAGGCTAAAAGTCACTGACGGATGTGGCAGATCTAATTTTGCTTCTGCATTTATGAATGGAGGATCAGCAGTTAGTTGTGTGTCTCAAGCTGTACTGCCTGCAACACCAGCGTTTAAAGATAATTGTGGTAATAATATTACTTTTACATATGTTGGTGCTGTTGATAATCCAAGCCCATTGACTTGTGAAGGAACAAGAACTTACTCCTGGTCTTATACTGATTATACTACATGCAGCCCAAGCGCCAGCCCATACACACGTCAATGGTCATATGTATATTCAATTAAAGATGAGATAGCTCCAATCTGGAGGACTGCACCAGGAGCATTAAACAGAACAGTAAAATATACTGCAGCAGCAGCATTATCTGCAGCACAGGAATTAGCACCAGTTGCAATTGACAATTGCCAGGGAAGTATAACCTATGCGAAGACATCTGGTTCATTTGTTGCAGGTTCGTGTGGAACAAACGGAACATATACCAATACCTGGGTAGCCAAAGATCCATGCTTAAATGCAAGCTCTGTATACATTCAGGTAATAACAGTGACAGCTCCGACCTGGTCAGGACCTGTCAGCACTGATTGGGATAATCCTGCCAACTGGGTTGGAAATAATGTTCCATTGCCTTCCGACAATGTCTTTATCCCAGGTGATTGTTCTCATTATCCTGTTCTGGTACCTGGGAAAATAATCTATTGCAATAATCTGGAAATTTGCGGTTCATTTGATATAGCTTCAGGTGGTGCACTCACAGTTACCGGAGATTTAACTATTATTGGCAGCCTTGTCGTTGAAAGTGGAGGTTCATTAATTACAAGTTGTAACGTTACCGGAATTGCAACTATTGAACGTCAAATTAGCAACAACCTGGCATGGCATTTACTTTCTTCACCTGTTAGCGGCCAGACAATCTGTAACAGTGTATTTGCTCCGACATTTAGTAATTTTCCGGGGAATATCTATACATGGGATTTCTACAAATGGTCGCCAAACTGCCCGACACCTCCATACCCTGCTGAACATTGGAGGAACCTGAGAACTTTATCGCAAGGCATAAACTTCACGGATTTTGGAACAACTCCTGAATTTGTTGTTACAAAAGGTTATCTTGTTGCTTATGGGTCAGGTTGGCCTGTCACCCATGCCTTTATTGGAAATCCAAACGCGTGTGACAAAGTTTGCTCTTTCTTTGATATTATTACTGAATGTTCATGGGAACTTGCCGGAAACCCATTCCCTTCAGCGGTTGACTGGAATCAGGTAACAGGTAAATCAAACCTGGTAACTGATTACTATTATGTTTGGAACGAAAATAAATCGGGAGGACCAGGTTATGAATACTGGAAAGATGTTAGTCATCAATCATCTTCAATGATAGATGGGAATATTCCCTCCATGCAAGGATTCTTTGTAAAAGTTGGCCCAAATGGTGGAAAAACTCTTGGTTTGCCTAATTCATCACGTGTACACGATGTTCTTGCGAACCATTGGTTAAAAGAATCCCCGGCTAACAGATTATCGATCATGCTGGGTAATGGAACCAATTATGATGAAGCGATCGTTATGTTTGAAAACAACGGTAGTGTTGGCAAAGACCAAAACGATGCCGAAAAACTTTTCAGCATGGCCACAGAAGTACCACAGGTTTATTCGATCATAGATAATGATCAGAAAACTGCTTTGAACTCCCTGCCATATATTACTGATGGGACAACAATCCCTGTAGGAATTGTTGCACCGGTGCAAGGCAATTACAGCATCACAGTAAACGGTATCGAAAGTTTCAGCCCACTAACTGGTTTGTCTCTTGAGGATTTGAAATTGAACTTTACCCAGAATCTGCGGCAGAATCCGGTTTATAATTTTACAGCTGCCGGAAATGAAGATGCAGGCCGCTTCCTGTTGCATTTTGCCGGCCCTATTGGTTTTGGTGAAAAGGACAATAGCGCGATCAACATTTACTCCAGCGAGAAGACTGTTTTCATAACCTGCGCTGCTGGTTTCCGCAATGCACAGGTAACAATCAGCAACCTGTTAGGACAGGAAATATTAACCCGGAAGCTAAACTATCAGACTTCAAACCAGGTTACAGTTAATGCCCTGAAAGGTTATTACGTTGTAAAAGTTCAGAACGAATCTTCTGTAAAAACAGTCAAGGTTTATATTAATTAATCGAAGTATTAACCAAAAAAAGTTAAAACGATGGAAAAACAATTCAGATTATTAATGGTTCTTGCAACGCTCTTTGCCTTAGTAATGGTTCTACCGGCTAATGGACAGGCACCACCACCTCCTTCACATGGCCAGAGCGGAAACCAGCAAGGTGGTGGCGCAACAGGATGTCCACTCGATCGAACACAGAGTATCTTGCTGGCGCTGGTATTAAGCTTAGGCTATGCGGGTTTTGCTTTATATCAACGAGCCAGAAAAGAAACTGCATAGTAATTATTGGTTGCCCTTTCTTCAAACCCCAGGTTAGTAGCTTCTGATCTGGGGTTTCACTTTCTGGCAGGAATTTTTCTGGTTTTTGCACTTTAACAAACAATCACTGGATCCCTTGGTCTTGTGCGTGAGATATTATTTCAATAGGAATCAATGCGCTGTGACGTTTTCCAGTTCTGAAAAATTAAGATTAAACCCCAAAACGGAATTGGTATCATCAAAGAACATCTGTCAAATTGGATGATTGATAGCAAAATTTGACAGGTGGTATTTTTACGATAAAAGCCATTGAATCAGTATATTATAATCAAATAGTTTATACAATTTTTTACTTTCCGCTCGCACAGCTGTGCGTTGTGTTGATATATAAAGATGCCCCTTTTGGTATCAAACTGAAAAAATTGACTTACCTTTGTCTCTCGTTAGGCTGCACCCCTGACCCCAAAATTTCCAAAAAAATAAAAACATCTGAGATAACAGA
>CAIWTA010000314.1 GCA_903915465.1 uncultured Bacteroidales bacterium
CTGGCAATGAGATCCACGGCGTAACTTTATATTTCAAGGTACATGTTGAAGGTCCGCCAGGCAAAATAGACAATGGCTGCTCAGGTAATAATGCAGTGGTGCCACTCAGTAAATATGTACTGATGTATGATGGACAATCAACGCTGAAAAACGCCCAACGAAAGTTCACCCCGGTAACATCCGAAGTAAAAGTCACATCAGCAGATGATAATCCTGAAACCACGGTCTGGAAATTGGGAGTGTTTGTAATTGTTGCCACAGGCATTACATTTACTACTAGCGTAACTGGTGTTCCTATACAGAAGTTAGGAGCCGGCCCATGGGGTGTAATTGTATAAGTAACCTGGCAGGGTGATGAGCCACTATTGAGAAGTACATCAATAATTTTATCTTTAAGGATGGTGGGATTATTTGAATTTTCCGAGCAATCCTGGCCATGAACAGAAGTCCAGGTATAGGTTGTACCAGAAACTGATGACACAGGGATATAATTCAATGCATCACCCGAACAGATATCCACCAATAAAGAACTGGTAATAACCGGTAACGGATCTACTGTAATAGTTACATTTTTTGAACATGAAGTATATCCATCCCATACAAGGCATGTGTATGTGGTTGTCACAGTAGGACAAACATCAATGCACTGAGTTGTCAGCGGTGTAATTGGAGGAACTGCAGTCCAACTATATGTATAAGTACCGGATCCCCCGGTGACACTGGAACAAATGTGAACCTGACCTGACGGGCAAGTTGGGCAAATCTCAGTTGAATTGGCAGTTAAAGAACAAGTCATCCCCATGCCAACGGTAATCACTGTATTGCAAGTATTGAAACAAGTTTTGGAATCTGTAACAGTCAGTGTAAATGTAGTTGTAGCAAATAAAGGTATGGTAGTGACTGGTTGTGTGCAATTGGTTGAAGGCGGGAAACTGCCGGAAGGTGTCCAACAGTATGTATAACTTGGAGTGCCACCAGTAGCTGTGCCTGATAGTGTCACAGTCCCTCCGCTCGGGATAGATGACCCTAAAGGGCAACTGGCCGATGGATTAGGATTAACCGTAAAAATAATCTCATTGCTGATATTATCAGGGCATGAAGTTAATGCTGATTTTACAATTCTTATGTAATGTATTGTCGAAGTGAGTGCAGGAGGCTGATAATTCTGGCTTGTTCCCCCGGGAATAATATCTACAAATGAAGTAAAGAGAGGGCCTGTGGCCTTTTGCCATTGATAGGTAAAATTGTCACAAGCGCCAGTAGGTAAGGTGCCCATGATTATGGAAGGTCGAGTACCGGCACAAATCTCAAATGTACTCGGGCCGGAGGCAGGGATTTGATTGTTTCCTATTGCAACACAAACTGTCACAGTTACAGGCGTTGAAATGTCCGAACATGTACCAGAATTGGCAATCCTGCGGAAAGAAGTCGTTTCACCTAAAGGATCTGGTTGATAATCCTGCCCGGTTTCTGGAGGTGAGAAACCAATCCAACCTCCGCTGCTGACATTATTAAACTCCCACACATAGCCCATGGTTCCTGTTCCTCCAACTGCTGCTGCTCCTGTGATTAATGAGGGTAATACCCCACTGCATTTCTGCTGGTCGGGAGTGATATAATTTTCTATTATAGCCGAAAGTTTCGTTAAGGTAACAACATCGGAGATGCTTGAGCAGTCTCCCTGATCATAAGCCAGACGTCGGTATTGAATATCAGCACAAATTGACCCGGTTATAGTAAAATCTTTACCGCTTCCCCCTGGGTTGATATTGACCCATCCGCTTCCGGTGTTCTTTTGCCACACATAAATGTAAGATCCGCTGCCTCCCAAAGGTACCGACCCTGTAATGATAGCAGGAGTCGGGATACACCCGCAAAAAGTTGTGAAAGGAGGTGTGATTACATTGTTTGACATGTTATCAACAATGTGTATCGTTTGTGTAGCCTGATCCTGCGCACAGTCATTTAGAATTGTAACAGTAATCGGATAATCTCCCAATGAGGGGAAATTAAGCACCGGACAGGCTGAAGCTGAGGTTGTCCCTCCTGTGAAAGTCACTGATGCCGGCACAGCCCAGTTATAGGTCACATGGCTGGGGTCACAGTTCAGGTTATAAGCCGGACAGGCTGTTCTTTCCCCAGGGCCGCAGTAAAATGTGTCGGCACATGAGAATTCAACCGCAGGTGGCTGACATACCAGGATCGGTGTCAGCTGTTTTACGTCAGAACCGCACGAATTTGTTGTTGTGAGCTCCAGTGTGTAACTTCCCTGCAGGTAGAAATCGAATACAGGTTTTTCATAGGTAGAATCGTTGTTGTGAAGAGGAGTTGTTATTTGGTAAGCCGCCGGAGGATCAATAATATGGGAATTGACAGCGTTCCTTACCCTCCATTTGTATTGTGGGATACCTTTCGCGCCAATTGTACTTGTATTTGTCAGCACGTTAACGGTTTTATCAATGCATGTATTGGGCGAAACGTTACTGTTATCCGTTGTGAAATCAGCAGTTGGAGGAGATTGAATATAAATTTGTTTTATTACAGTATCTGCTGTAAAATTGATATTGGGTAGGCCAGGAGTATCACCGGTCCACGTTATAAGTGTGACTGTATAAGTATTGCCCTCAGTGGTAAACAGATGTGTTGGATTTAGCTCGTCTGAAGTGTTATTTACACCGGAACCAGGATCCCCAAAATTCCAGTGAGATTGCATCTGGATGGTGTAGCTTTGACCGAACGGATCAATAAATAAGCCTGGTGTTGAGCTGTTGGTAAAAGTAACACTTTTGCACCCGACCAGATGTGTTGAATCAGTATCTCCAGGGAACCAGAAAAAACCAATTCCTCCAAAAAAATTACCTCCACCTCCACCACCTGAAGTTGATGGAAATCCAGAATAGGCAGGCGCACAGACAATAATCGGACAGATATTGCTGCTAATGGTATAACAGGCATTCTGAATGGAATATGAGACTTTGTAGCCATAATAAAAATGTGCCAGGTCACATTCAATTTTTGGTGGCCATGATGGTCTTGTATAAGTATGTATAAGGAAATGGCTTGATGGCAGATTTGCTTGTAAAATAACGGTATCCTTTCCATCCCCAAAATTGATTGTATATATAGTTCCGGGTGTATTATCGTAACAAGAATTCTCAGGAGAAGTAGAAAATATGAATTTCACGCTAAGTGGAGCCACTCCGTAACGATTATTTTGTACAATATCAATATTCCCATGTGCCCCATTCCCCACAAAAGCCGTATATATTCGAACAGTGCTGCAGCCATTGATTCCTGTAATAGTATAAGTTATTGTATGATTCCCAAGACTGCTATAGTTGACTGTGACCGGACTTGCAAAAGTATCATCATCATAAGTAGCAGGGGTGGCATCTGATCCGAAATCGATATGATAGTGCTGATTGTTTGGATGTGCTGTTCCTGCTTTTGTAGTTGATCCGTTGGTAAATGTAAATATCCCATTAGGGTTCAGCAATGTTGCACTGCAAAAGGCAAATGTGCCCGGATTATTGGGGTTCGAGCCAGTACCCAGTAATGTTGCATCTGGCTTTTGGGTGATATTCACCGGCTTTGTAATAGAATCTAAACATCCTTTATTGGTTGCAATTTTTACCTTAACATCAAAAGAGTATGTTGAATTACCATAAGCTTCGAAGGTGTGAGTCGGATCTTTGAATATTGAAGTGGGAGTCAGGGAATTGGGATCATTGAAGGTCCAATTCCATGCATTGATTCCGGTACCTGTGGAAACATCGTTAAATTGGAATTGTGAATTAGAACAGACAGGAGGCACCGAGTTAGGCGGAGTAAAGTTAAAATTGGCTGCTGGTGCTGGGTTTGCGGTTACAGTCACATTATTCAAAGTTCTTGTACATGATGTAAGGGGGTCGGTTGCGATTACATAGTATGTATCAGGTGTTCCAACAGCCGCTGTGAAATAACCGGGAAAAATAAGAGCTGCTTCACCGCCGTCTATCGGTAATCCCTGATTTCCTGCACCCTGTTTTACCAATTGGTACTTTATGCCAAGCTGAGAACCGTTTAATTGAATCTGAATCCCCAGAGCTCCAGGATAATTGCAATATTCCCCATTCGTAGGAAATGTTGAAACAACCTGGTTAGTTGGGTTTAAATTCATACCTACAACAACATTATTTGTTATAGGGGTTGTATAATAGGTTCCGGTAGTATAATAACCCCCAAATGTCACCGTTCCTCCGTTGCCAATTATATTTCCCTGATTAAAACCACCAGATTTCTTTAGAGTATAGGGTTGCAGGTTAACCGAATTTTGAATAAGGATTTGCACCGCGGTTGTTCCTTCACAATAATGGCCGTTTGCAGGGTCAGTAACAAGTGTTGGTGTCTGTGCAAAAATAAAACTGCTCGACAGGATGGCAATAATGAGAAGACAAATGTGTACAAGTCGTTTCATAGAGTAGTGTTTTATGGATCAGTTATAATTGTTCTGACAATGTATAATTCAGTGTGTTGGTTAAAAAAAATATGCTAATATCTTGTTTAATTTGTGTAGCAATATCAGAAAGAACCAGAATTTTTACAGGACTCTGGCCCGGGATTGAAAACCTGCACCTTTCGAGAAAAAAGTTGTTTCGATCGGCATATTTATGCTTCTTTTTAGCATCATTGTAATAGAATATCTTCAACATAATCAGCGCTTTTGTTTTGTCTCATGTTATTAAAAAAGCTTGATATATCTTCGTTTGCCGATATTTTTTGTCGATGTGATTGGGATTTGGCTTCCTTTGTTTAACCTCTGTTTGGGTTCAAGTCCCCGAAATTTGCCGCGAGGTAGTTCATTCAGACATCAGACTTTTGCGTCTTGGTATCTCCTCTATAACTCTTTGTAACTGTCAGATTATCACTGCTATTTTTCTCGCAAGGTCTCGCAGAGTTATGCGGAAAGTCTCGCAGATATTAGGAATATCTGTTTCAGCGGATCTCTGCGAAGAGCTCTGCGGAACTCCGCGAGAACTATTTAAGTTATCTGATTTGATGTTCCTGAAAATAAGCTTCAAGAGAGGACTTAGCGGAAAATTGAAAAAATGATTTTTCGGAATGGATCCAAATTTTGAAGCGGAGAGAAGGAAAATATTTGGCTTCCTGATAGTAAATCTCAAATTGCAACAGGCATAAAAGATGCTTATTATAATAATTGTTGGGGAATTGTAGAAGGTTTCAAATAGTTCTGGTAGTGTCTCAAAATTTAAATACTTTGGGGAAAAAAGTTAAGAAACAATAAGTTGGGGAAAATAGATGACAATCTCAACAACTAAACTCGTTATTACATTATTACAATAAAGCAATCCAAACTAACATATTCATTGTATGAAATCCTTCAATTGGTAAGTCTTTCAGCATCTGATCGAACGCCTGTTAAAAAACTCTGTTCAAACGAAAATATTCAAGATGTCAAAGAACAAAAGTGTAGCTAATTGATATTGTTATAACTAAGCCACAACGAAAGCGATTTTTTTTAGTTGTCTCAACGTTGAGAATCAGTTATGCAATATTAGCAAATATATACAACAAATCCAAAGGATAAAATAAGAAAGCCGAAATCGTAGGTCTTATATACCGGAATATCAATTCTTAATAATTTTTTGAACATGATTCAAAGTGTTGCCAATTCCCTGAATAAAATATATACCCTGAGGATAGTCTGTCACGTCAATTTGCCCGGATCCCAATATTTTTTTACTGTAGCAGACTTTACCTCTGGTGTCAGTTATTTTGATATTTACGGCTTCCTTGTTTTTACAATTTATGTGAATACTACCTTTGGTTGGATTGGGGAATATTGTGATATTTTTATCAGTACTCTGGTTATTGACACTGGTAATACCATCTCCGGCAACAATCGGATTACTGTCGTACGCATAATCCTTGAGTCGAAACCAGGTGGCATCTGAAGCAACATCAATTCTTACCCAACCAAAATAATTCATCCCATTAACAATCAATTTTAATCCTAAATACGCATCTGTTTGTCCGGGAAATGCCCCAGAATGCATACAAGTTGTTGTTCCACCGTAATTTGCAATATTGGCACCATTAGTCCATTGTTCCGCTACCCCAATGACCTCATTTGCCAAATAGGCTTTTGCATATATACATCCTTCAATATTATAATAGGAGACATAGCAACTGTCATGAAGTTGCCCAATACCAATAAAATTGAAATCATCGATGCCCCCTCTGGAAATTTGATAATCAGAGATGCCGTCATTGTTCAGATCCAGATCATAATATCCGCCAATTGCAGATATGGTGGTATCAGGAATAATGTCGATATATATCACCTGAGCATTTGAGAAATGCGAGGCTAAGAATAACAGGGTTATGAAAAGGGCTACTCTCATTTGTGGCATCCATTGTTTGGTGCTGAATGACATTTCGGGTTTTGGTGTTTTCATGATGTTTTTCATTTTTTGTGAATTATTTCATCCGGTTTATTATATAGATGGAAAAGCATCTCATAATTGGAGAAAATAGTTATTTTTTTTCTGCTGAAGATTGTCTTGTCATGAGCCGGGATTGATAATTACCTTAAAACCATCATTTTGCCTGTTTTGATGATATCGTTATATTGCAGTTTATAATAATAAACCCCACTCTTTAAGCTGCTTCCATCATAAGGTATGTTGTAAGTTCCTTCAGGAAGTTCCTTGTTGATTATCGTATGGACTTTATTTCCTATGCAGTCGAAAATAGTGAGGTCAACAAAGGCTTGGTTTTTAATAGTAAAGGAAATGGTGGTGAATCCGGCAAAAGGATTTGGATAAATTTTAATGTTGTCAACAGTTTGAGGATTCTTAATGCAAACCGGAGGTTGCTCAATAGTAACGGGATTTTGGGGATAGGAGATCTGGCAATTATTTGCATCCTTGGTGACTATAAAGTACTCGCCTGCAGATAGTCCTGTGAAATACCCATTATCCTGCCAGGTCGTTCCATTGTCGATTGAATACTGCAACGGAGATATACCACCATGGGCATCGATGGTAATTGTACCATCATCAGCACCTAAAATGGTAATGTTTGTCGACGTAACGCTTGATATCACGATTTCAGAAGGTTGTGTAAGAATAATCGGATTGTCTGTATACGCAACCTCACAGTTCAGTGAATCTTTTACTTTTAAATTATAAGAACCGGCTGTCAATCCAACAAAGAACCCATTATTGAGTAACCAGGTTGTTCCATTGTCAATTGAATATGATAAAGTGTTAGTGCCTCCGTTTGCTGTAACCAATATGCTGCCAGTGACACCGTTATAACAGGTAATGTTCGTAATATTTACATTTGATATGATAATTGCCGGAGGGTGAGTAATCACAACGGGGTTACTGCAGTATGTTGAAATTTTGGTATTTGTCTCTTTTGCCAAAATAGTATAGGAATTTGGAGAAAGACCGGTAAACAACCCACCGTTTGCGAACCAATTTAGGCCATTATCAATCGAGTACTGCAATGTGCCGGTTCCCCCGCTGGCTGTGATGTTGATTGTTCCATCATTAGCCCCGTTACAGGTTACATTAGAAGTTGATACATTTGAAATCACGACTGTATTAATTCCTCCTTCATTAAATTCAGCCATCCCCTCCATTGTTGCAATCCATTTGTTTCCTGATGCATCAAATGCGATGTCCAAAGGAATGCCTGTTATTCCGGAATTTGATATTCTAAAAGTTGTCCAGTTCGTTCCATCAAACTTGGTCAACCCGCCGTTATAAAAAGTGTTTGAACCCATCCACAAATTGTTGGAGAAATCAATGGCAAGAGCAGCATTTATAAAATTGTTCGGCAAACCTGAATTTGAGGTATTATAAACAGTCCAACTGGATCCATTATATTTCACAATCCCTGAAGAAGCAGTTCCCGCCCATAGGTTATTATCATGATCAAACACAATTCTGCGAACCGCATTGCTAGGTAATCCAGAGTTTGACGTATTGTATACACTCCAGCTTGTACCATCAAATTTTGATATTCCAAAACCATCGATCCCAATCCATATATTGTTTGAAGAATCAGTAGCCAGAGATGTAATAAAGTTGTTCGGCAATCCGGAATTTGAAGTATTATAAACTATCCAGTTGGTTCCATCGAAGCGGGCAAGTCCCATACCAGTACCAATCCATTTTATACCGTTTGATCCAATTACAAAGGATGTAATATAATCGCTCGGCAGCCCTGAATTTGTAGTGTTATAAAATGTCCAGCTACTATTATTATACATACCTATCCCATCACCAGGCATGCCAATCCATATATTATCATTGATATCAATTGATATTTGGTTGATATAATCTGAAGGCAGCCCTGAATTCGAAGTATTATATGTGGTCCATACATTTCCATCAAATTTTGCAACGCCCTGGGATGTTCCAAACCATTTTGCACCATTGCATTCCACTGCTGCGCAATTCGCAATATCATCGGGGAAACCTGAATTAGAAGTAGTATATTTCGTCCATAAAGCACCATCAAATTTTTGAAGTCCACCGTTTTCACTACCCACACACCAACCCAAGCCGCCGGTACCCATAGCAAAATATTTTATTCCATTCTCATCAATCAAAGTGAACCGGACTTCATTAGAAAAAATTGAGGAGTTGGATTTGTTGAAGACTGTCCAATTTGCATTGTCAAATTTTACCAGTCCACTGTATTCAGTTCCAATCCATTTATTATCATTTTGATCGATCGTTATTGTTGAATTCGCTCCTAATGGAGCGCCAGTATTGGATTGATTGTACAATGTCCAGATACTTCCATTAAATTTGGCAATTCCGGTATTCCATAATGAAACCCATTTGTTCCCTGCCAGGTCTTCTGTAATCCATTCAACATCATTTGATGGAATACCCGAATTTGAAATATTATAAATCGTCCAGGTCGTTCCGTCAAATTTTGAAATTCCAGTCTCTGTTGAAATCCATTTAATTCCGTAAGAATCAATAAAAACAGCCCTGATATAATTTGAAGAAATGCCTGAATTGGATGTATTGTAAACCACCCAGGTTGTGCCATTATATTTTGCAAGTCCGCCTCCTCCGGAGGTTCCGATCCATTTGTCCCCATTTCCGTCAATGGCAATAGATGCAACTGAATTTGAGGGTAAACCTGAATTCATTGTGTTGTAATATGTCCAACTAATCCCATCGAATTTTGTAAGGCCTTGCTCCAATGTTCCAATCCATTTATTCCCATTTGAATCAATTGCGATTGCGGAAACGGAGTTATCCTGAAGCCCGGAGTTTGCATGATTATAACATATCGGGACTCCTGTTATACGGTCAACTGCGATAAGCCCGCCCCAAGTTCCTGTCCAGATGGTGTTTCCATCACGTGCGAGGCAACTAACACGATTCCCCGCTGTATAATACGTCCAATCAGGATATTGTGGAAATCCAGAAAGTGAAAAAAGTGTGAGTGCAGTAATGATAATCAATAAAGGGCATCTTCTTTTGTAAAAATGACCAATGTAAAATGTTGTTTTCATGTTTTGAGATTTAAATGTTGAGTCATAACTGAACCATATTTTAGTATTTATGATGATATCCTCTAACTTGACCGTCAACCTGATGGTAATTTATGAAGATAAAACCTGAATTAACCATTGATTAAAAACAAGAACATAAAAAAGGATAAGCGCAACAGCTCCTGCAAATGGAAGTACAATGGCTTTTAATACCACAGAGGTGGGTTCAGCAGAAAGATCCCTAGCGCAATTCATCGGATCCTTCTTTATTCTACCAATCAGCCCCCCCACAAACATACCCGGTAAACAACCCAGGATAGCACCGGTCAAAGCTGATGTAAGCCCCATAAGAAATAAATTGGCTCCGGTAAACTTTGTCATTAATATGGAAAGGATTATTACAGCAACAAATCCAATCCGGGGAATAAAGCAAGCACCAATGGCAATTACAAACAAGACGGCCAAACCCGGATTTACCATTCCCAATGAAATAGTCGTTTCAATTAGTTTTAATCCTGCACCAATGATGGCGCCCCATTTCAATCCTGCCATTGCATAGCTCCATACAGGCTGGAAAAGAATCCGCAGACTGAAATCACTTTTAGTAAAATCGAGTAAAGACATGGTCTTGATAACATTATTCCCTTTTTCATCCAGTGAATTCAGGTCTATTTTGTCGTTGGGTTGAAGTGCATCAGCGAGAATACCACTTCGTAAAGCAGGGATCAGGTCTTTCTTTGTAAAACTAACCTCTTCCCCACTAGATAAATGCACCTTCCCTGACCATTTCGGGCTTGTGTGGGTTAATACAACTGCTGAGTCAGCTGCTCTTTCGTTGTCGCATTGTCCTTGTAATGTCCTGGCAATTGTTAATTCGGTTTCCATGGCTCTTTGTTTTAATTGCTATTTGCTGCTTGATATGGTTTTTTACATTAGATGAAAGTGCCATCTTGTTTTGGAGAATTTTTTTCGGTTTTTTACATGGATTTTTAGTGACTGGTTAAAATTTGGTAAATATTTCAGAATGCAGGAATTCAAAATGCAGGAATTTAGAATGCAGGAATACAGGAATTCAGGAATTCTGATACTTCGTTGCTTGCTGCGAGGTGCTCAATTTTTTTAAAACAAAATCAGTCGCCACATAAGCTGCCTTGGCTTCTTCGGTTCCGGCGAAGCCGGAAATCTCACGAAGTGAGATAGAAGAAGACGCAGCTGCGTTGTGGACGACGAGGCCCGCCCGGCCTGAGGGCAAGACAAAATGCAGGAATTTAGAATGCAGGAATA
>CAIWTA010000315.1 GCA_903915465.1 uncultured Bacteroidales bacterium
CTTACAAAAGAAGTTTACAACCCATATTGACTTCATCCTTCACGCTGCATGGCTGGGTAAGACTTGCGTCCATTGACCAATATTCCTTACTGCTGCCTCCCGTAGGAGTCTGGTCCGTGTCTCAGTACCAGTGTGGGGGTGAATCCTCTCAGAACCCCTAGACATCGTAGCCTTGGTGAGCCGTTACCTCACCAACTAGCTAATGTCGCGCATGCCCATCTAAGACCGCCGGAGCTTTAATTACAAAAAGATGCCTTTTCGTAATTTTATGGGGCATTAATCCCGATTTCTCGGGGCTATTCCCCAGTCAAAGGTAGGTTGCATACGTGTTACGCACCCGTGCGCTACTCGTCAGCATCCATTGCTGGACCTGTTACCGTTCAACTTGCATGTATTAGGCCTGCCGCTAGCGTTAATCCTGAGCCAGGATCAAACTCTCCATAGTAAAAATGAAAATTTGATTCTTTCAAGATATGTTATAACCAAAGAAATAAAAAACCTTTGGGATATTTGCTACTAGCTTACTTCAATCTTTCAAAGAACTTTATTGACCCCTCTTATTTGAGGTTACTTTATTTTTAAATTCGGACTGCAAAATTACTACCTTTTTTTAGATGTGCAAATTTTTTCTAAAATCTTTTTAAAAAAAATATTCACAATCAATAAACCGTAGAGTTACCAAGGTTCCAAGATTTATTATTATGCAGTTTCTTTAAGAACTTTCAATTAAGGAGTGCAAAAGTACAGATTGTTTTTGAATTACAATGATAATTTTTTAATTATTTTTTATTTGGCTACAAGTTCCTTAAAAAACAGATAGTTGCTTTGTTGCGGTTGTGTCATTTCGTCAACACTTTAAATCCAATTCTCCGTCTTTAAGTGAAAATATTCAGTTCTTTCGTATATTTGTATTCACCTGTTCATCCAATTTAGTCAGTATATGAGAAATTCTATTTGTGTTTTTATTCTTACTGCTTTATTATTATTAATTAATCCATTCAATAGCGCTTCCCAGGAATCTGCTAGAGCGAAAACTCACGAATTCTGGCATAGAGTGTCTGTTGGTGGAAATGTAGGATTCCAATTTGGTTCAATTACTGGAATCGTTCTTTCTCCTGAAATAAGGATTAGGCTAATAGATCAACTCCATCTAGGTATTGGCTTTAATTATGAGTATTTAAAGTATAAGGATTATTATTATAATCCAAGTAAAGATGAATATTTGGATTTTAAATCCAATGTGTACGGTGGAAGATTTTTTGCCAGATATTATCTTTCAAGCCTTTTTGATAATGCGCTGGGAAATATTTTTGCTCACATTGAATATGAATACCTAACGTATTCCCGACCATACGAATCTAGCGGACAACCTCCTGATGGCTCCATTGTTGACCCTTATGGCAACTGGTATCGACCAGGCAAACAGATGATGGAATTCAATAGTTTTTTCGTTGGTGGTGGATATAGCCAAACACTTGGAGGACGTGCTTTCCTCGACCTGATGCTCCTTTTCAATCTAAATGATTCGTATTTATCCCCTTATTCCAATCCAATTTTCAGACTGGGGTTCGGAATCGGACTATAACCAGCTTAAACCCTCTTCAACACCTCCACAAGCAAATCCCAGAAGTTTAAAGCGCTGGTAACTTCCAGACGCTCATCAGGAGAATGTGCTCCTTTAATTGTAGGCCCAAATGATACCATATCCATTCCAGGGTAAAGAGCTCCTATTAATCCACATTCCAAACCTGCATGAATTGCCAATACCTTAGGTTTTTCATTAAAAAGGTGCTGATATGAGTCTGAAGTGAGTTTCAGAATTTCCGAATCAGTATCAGGCTTCCAGCCAGGATAACCTGCCGAATGTTCAATGTCAGCTCCGGATAGCCGGAAAACACTGGCTACCATATCGCAGACATCTTTCTTTGCTGACTCAACTGAACTTCTCTGGCTCGTAGTGATGACGATTTTTTCTTCAGTAAATTTTACGGAAGCCAGGTTAGTCGATGTCTCTACTAAATCCGGAATATTCCTTGAATATTCTAAAACACCATGTGGGCATGCATAAAGGCAGTTTAACAGTGCGCTCTGAATTTCAACTGCCAGAACCAACTGTGGTATTTCGAAATGCTCAATAGTAAACTTTATATTATTTTCAGTGGCTTTTAATTCTTCCCGAAAAATGGACTCATACTCACGCCCGAATTCTTCAAACCCTTCTTTGAATTGGTTTGAAATCGTGACAATTGCAAATCCCTCCCGGGCAATTGCATTGCGAAGGTTTCCGGCGTCAATTGACGAGATTCGTAAGAAAAACCGATTGGTGGCATTCCATAAAAAGCGGTTCAATAATTTGACAGCATTCCCAAGACCTTTATTAATATCATCTCCGGAATGACCGCCCTTCAAACCTGTAATACTGACTTTGTATGCGATAGACCCTTGTTGAACAGGTTCGGTATCTAAATTGAGTGTGGCAACAGTATCCCTTCCTCCGGCACATCCAATAAATAACTGACCTTCATCTTCTGAATCCAGGTTTAAAAGAATTGTACTATTAAGAAAACCCTTTTTGAGACCAAATGCTCCGGAGAGCCCGGTTTCCTCATCTACTGTGAAAAGACATTCAATAGGACCATGCGGAATATCCTTCGATTCAAGAATTGCAAGCTGCGCTGCAATCCCTATTCCGTCATCAGCGCCCAATGTGGTTCCTTTAGCTTTTATCCATCCTGCTTCAAGGAATGGTAGGATCGGATCCTTCATAAAATCATGTACAATGTCCGCATTCTTCTCACAAACCATATCGATGTGACTTTGCAGAATTACTGATTTTTGATGTTCATTCCCAGGAGTGGCAGGTTTCCTGATGAGAACATTATGAACGTCATCTGTCATAGTATCAAGCTCATGGTCCCTTCCAAAATCCAGCAAATATCGGATGATCTTCTCTTCTCTCTTGGAAGGTCGTGGAATTTTACAAATTTCCAGAAAATAATGCCAAAGCCGCTCCGGCTTCAAGTCTTCAATCTTTTCTTTCATGAGGATAAAATTTAATCGGCAAAAATATTCATTTAATTCATGCGTCCCGTATTGTTACAGAGGGTATTTATAAATTTGTCTAAATTCTGATTTTTTTTTTACTTTTACAAATAAAAATGACTATGCCGGGAAAAACGATTCAGAGAAAAGGCTTTTTCAGAAGGATTTTTAATTTCCGAGGATTGGCTTTCCGTTCCGGATGTTTCTTTTTTGTTGGGGTATTTCTAATACTTTTTGTTTCATTCATATACATTGTTATTTACGCTGCACAAATGATGATGGAACAAGCAAAAAAGGAAGCCGCCAGCACCACGAATCTTACAATCAGCAGAATTGTTTCTGTTCTCCAACCTATTGAAGAAGTTACTAATAGTCTGGTATCTACGATTTCTCCACAAGAACCGGATTATTCTTCAGTCCTGAGGCTGTCAAAAGATTATGTCATTACCAGCGCTACAGTTTTTGGGTCCTGTCTGGCTTTCGAACCATATGCTTATTTAAAGGACCGTTATTATTATGCTCCTTATTTTTATGAAACACCAAAAGGTGTGAGATACAAAATTCTCGGTAATGTCAGTTATGATTATTTCAAAAAGGAGTGGTATAGTCTTCCTAAGAACCTTAAAAGACCAGTTTGGTCAGATCCTTATTTTGATATTGGAGGCGGAAATACCCTGATGTGTACTTTTGCAGTCCCATTTTATCTGGGACCTGATAAAGGGAAACTTGAATTCAAAGGGGTTTTGACGATGGACGTTTCCCTAAGATCATTGGAAATGATTGTTTCAGGGGTTCATGTTTTCAAATCAGGTTTTGCGATGCTTGTTTCCCGAAGTGGCAAAATCCTTACAAGCCCCAATCCGGAATATATTAACCAGGATTTACGCGAAATCACGAAAAATATTCGTGAACAAGATAAAATAGCCAATGAGATAGATGATCTCACCAAAAACAACCAACGGCGTGGTAGAATTAAAATTACTACAGATACCCAGATCAGAACCGATTCACTCCCAGAACGTATCATCAGGGGGGAGGTTGGATTTGCCAATGCAGGAACTACCCTGGAGAAAAAAGGAGCTGATCTGATCTATTATGCACCGGTTGGAACAACAGGTTGGTCATTGATTGTTGCATTTTCAACGGATGAACTGGTATCAGGGTTGATCAACTTTTTAAAGAAACTGGCAACTGTAATTCTGGGAAGTATGATTGCTGCCCTTCTTATCACTATCTTCGTTGTAAAGCGATTCACAAAACCTATCCGGAAGCTGGCTGATGCAGCCAGACAGATTGGACATGGTGACTTCCATGCTACCTTACCTGTTATCCGATCGAAAAACGAAATTGGACAACTTGCAAAATCTTTTGCTTTGATGCAGGATGAACTTCAGAATTATATAAAGAATCTTCAGGAAACAACGAGTGCCAAAGAAAAAATTGAGAGTGAACTCAAAGTTGCACATGAAATTCAGGTTGGAATGTTACCTACGCATTTTCCACTTCGCAGGGATTGTGACCTCTTTGCCATTCTGGAACCAGCAAAAGCAGTTGGAGGAGACCTCTACGACTTCTTCGTGATGGATAATGATCATCTTTATTTTGCTGTTGGAGATGTTTCAGGAAAAGGTGTACCTGCATCACTATTCATGGCTATAACCCGCACTCTTTTAAGGGCAAAAGCCATTTCCGGAGTACCTCTTGAAACGGTTTTCCAAAGTATTAATGAAGAATTATGTAAGGACAATCCCAATATGATGTTTGTGACTTTTCAGGGTGCTATCCTTGACCTTAAAACAGGAGATGTTGAGATATGCAATGCTGGACATAATCTCCCGATACTATTCAGGAAAGCAGGTACTGCTAATAAAATTTGTTGTAAATCCAATATCCCGTTAGGAATTAATGACCAGGTAATCTACCATTCGGAGAAATACAAACTTGAACAAGGTGATATGCTGGTTCTTTATACAGATGGGATAACTGAAGCAATCAATATCAATGATGAGCTTTATAAGGAGGATAAATTCCTGAAATCTATTACCACCATCCTGAACCTAACTGCAAAAGAAACAGCTACCCGTCTCATCATGGATGTAAAGTCGTTTTCTGGTGAAGCCGAGCAATCGGACGACATCACCCTGCTGGTGGTGAAATATAATGGACAATTTCCGTCATCACGTGAAAAAAAGGACTTTTTCGAATTAAAAATTAAAAACCAGATTTCGGAAATTGAAAAGATCGCCGAAACCGTTAATACCCTTGAAGAAATGTGGTCCCTCACGCACAAAATGACAATGGAAATAAACCTGGCGCTGGAGGAATTAGTTACCAACATTATTTTTTATGCATTTTCGGATAAATCTGAACATGAAATAAATTTTACATTTTCCAGGGATAGTATTTCTATACAAATAAAAGTTACTGATGATGGGAAAGCGTTTAATCTTGTGGAGAAAGTTATCACGAGTGACTTAAATACGCCACTTGAAGAACGAAAGATAGGTGGTCTTGGGATTCATTTTGTCAAAACCATGATGAACAATGTCGAATACAATCGTTCAGGAGATAAAAATATCGTACTTTTAACCAAGAATTTTTAATATAAAATCAATATTGTACTTATGGAAATTAATGAAGAGAAAACCGAATCCTGCACAATCATTGGTATCATTGGGAGACTTGACACAACGAACTACGGTGCACTAGAGAATAAGCTAAAGGAATTAATTGATAGCAAGCATAACAAAATTCTTGTGAATTGTGAAATGATGGATTACGTCAGTAGCAGCGGTTTAAGGATACTTTTAATGACATTGAAAAGTATTTCACAAGCCAATGGGAAATTTGTTCTCTGCAACCTTCAGGAAAATATAAAAGAGATTTTTGAGATTTCCGGATTTAACAGCATTTTTGAGATCTATCCAACTCAAAGTGAAGCGCTGAAAGTCTTTTGATTTCTTTTCTGCAATTCGTACTTCCGGGGTACTGAACGAGGTTGCCTCCATAAATCCGAACAAAGTCCATTCATGGTCCATTATATTCATTTTTCAAATCCAAATTCTCCAGAGATGACCCATGCCCTGGAAGGTATTCCACGTTGCCCCGGAACTTGTTTCTTTATGGATATCAACCGATCTACTGATATCAAATATTCTGGGGGGTTAGGGGATTGGGGGAGGAAACTCAATAACACTTTTAACATTCTATTATATACCAACCATTTCCAGGATAATGTTGTGAAAGGTATCGGTGATGAAATAATGTTGTATATTCCTGATGACGAGCTATTGAAGAAATCAAGTAACAACCATTATTTTGGATTACTGGAGGATATATTTGCTTCACTTTTCATTATTAAAAATCATGCTGATTCCGAATTGTTTTTGAATTGCAAGGTTGCAATACATTATTGTGCAGAAGTTTTCAATATCACTTTTTTTCAAGGAGCCAATGATTACTACGGGAGTGATATTGACCTCACTGCAAGGTTAATGACAAAAAGTATTGAAAACAGGATCGTTGTAAGTGAAACTTTTTTCAACAAAGTTCAATTAGACTTATCAAGGCTGGGATTGCCAGAAGATGAAGGTTGTTTAGATAAAGTATCCGATAAATGCAGCGAGCATTTCAAAGGAGTTCCAACGCCAACTGATTACAGGATTATTGATGTGAAATGACCAATGTTACTATCTTTTTTTCCAGGGTAAAATATTTTCCATGATTTTAATTTATTTACTACTGTTTGTGACAGTTTTTGCCAGTGGGTCGTTAATTTTTATTGTAAAATCTGACGATCAGAAGGTCGTGAAACTTCTGCTTGCTTTCAGTGGTGCATTTCTAATCGGAATTAGCTTCCTGAAATTGATGCCGGAGGTGTTTTCATCACCGGCAAAACACATTGGTTTATTCGTTCTCTTGGGCTTTCTTATTCAGTTGGTTCTCGAAATGATCACAGAAGGTGCAGAACATGGCCATAACCATGTGCATACTGAGAATGAACGGGTATCCCCATTTCTTCTGTTAATAGGCCTTTGCATTCACTCTTTCCTCGAAGGAATGCCGATTGTCGGTACTTTTAATAAAGACATCCAGCAATCGCTTGCCATCGGAATAATCATTCATAACATACCGATTTCACTAACGTTGATGAGCCTGTTCCTTCATTATGGATGTTCAAAGGAAAAAGCTTTTATTTACTTGGGAATATTTGCATTTATGACCCCGTTAGGCTCACTCTTCAGCGAGTTAATCCAGGTTAATTTTGCTGCTTCTATCGGAGTTGCTTTTTATTACATAATGGCAGTTGTGATCGGAATTTTTCTGCATGTATCAACTTCTATTCTTTTTGAAACAGGAGAGAATCACAAGTATAATATACAAAAATTTGTAACTGTATGTCTCGGGATTCTTGTAGCATTTGGATTAAGTGTTCTTAAATAATTATTTGTTTGGTGTAAGGAAATTTTTCATACTTTTGCACCCCTGTCAGAAACAGAAATACCCTCACACTCAAACCCACACTTACGTCGCCCAGGTGGTGAAATTGGTAGACACGCTACTTTGAGGGGGTAGTGGCCCTTGGCTGTGCAGGTTCAAGTCCTGTCCTGGGCACAAAATAAGTTCAAAACCCGCGATTAACGCGGGTTTTGTTTTTTAGAGTATCCTAATAAGTACCCAAAACTTTTTTTAATACTTTTTAACTGATCCCTATATATACCAGATAATTCACTTTTTAGACTACCTCATTTACTGCAACTGTCATTCCCCATTTTATTTCCAAACCCTTGCTGTCCTTGACCTCTTCTGTACTGGTGCATCATACCCTTTGCCTTTCCCATTCCTTTGCATTTTCCCTGGCAACCATATAATTCAGAATACAGTGCAGAAAGTCTTTGACATTGGTCAGGAGAACAAATTTCTTTTAATGCCATATATTGTGTTACGGAAGCTTTTTGCATTTGCTCCTGCAACAGACATATTTCTTCTACGCTACTGCTAATTAGGTTTGTATCAGGTTTATCTTTTGCAAGTTCTTCAAGGAGTTGAGACCTATAATTACGGATATTGGTTGCAACTGGTTCGGTTGAGCTCCTGTAATCAGCAAGAATCACATCAACTTTCTCCGATTGAGAACGCGACAAGGATAATTCCTTTTTGAAGGACATTCCGCAGTTTTCTCTTAGTTGTTGCTTTGATGCTGTGGTATTTTGTGAAAATAAAATAAGAAAAGTGACTAAAGCCGAGAGGTTAATAACGACCAGGAAGACCAGTAGCCAGAAAACAATTTTGTTTTTTGAAAAGAAGTTCATGGTATCCATTTTAATGATTATCAAAAAATGTATTATCCTCATCAATAAAATCCGGAATATTAAGCTCTGATTTCATCGCCTGTATAGAATTTTGATGATTATTAATATCGGCAAAACCTTCATGTCTTTGCTTAACGAGTGAAAACCCGATAATCACAGCAATTAATAACATGAACGAAACTGATATTGGACGAAGGATCCTTTGGAAAACCGGAATTGGTTTTTCTTCCGCTCGTTCCATCTGAGATTCTAGCCATTGTAAAATACGAGTCCGAATGAAAGGATTGGTCTCAATGGACTTTTTTTTGTCAATAAAGGATGTAACGGATTGGAATGCTGAAACAATCCGGGAACACTCCTCACATGAATGAAGATGATCTTCAAATTCGATACGTTCTTTAGCGGAAAGTAGCTGTTCCTGGTAAGAAAACAGGTTAATCCGAACAAAGGTGCAATCCAACTTATTTGTTTTTGCTTGCATATTCTGAAAAATGATTGGCTAGTTTCTTTTGAAGATTCAATTTTGCCCTGTGAATCAGGGATTCAACAGATGAAAGAGAAAGGTTCATGATCTCAGCTATTTCTTTATAGGCCAACTCTTCATATTTATTTAAAATGAATGCTATTTTCTGATTCTCAGGCAATGAATTAACAGCATTATCAAGGATATTTCTTTTCTCATTGTCATCATTTCTTGTATCTAATACTTCAGGTTCATTTTCGTCCAGGTTCATTCCATCAGGTGAAATCCGTAAAATTGTTCCCATCTTTTGCACAAAGCTTCTTCTATGCTGTTTTCTCAGATGATCTAATGATTTATTCACGGTGATGCGGTAAATCCAGGTATATAGCGTAGAGCTTTTCTTATATCGGCCAATGGACTTGAGGATCTCAAGAAACACCTCTTGTGACAAATCCTCAGCATCTTCCATATTTGCCACGAAATAATATGCAGTCTTAATGACATTCTTCTGATAGTTATTAACCATGTACTGAATTGCTTCCTTGTTTTGATTGATAAGCCCGTCTACCAGTTCCTGTTCAGTCATTCTTAGGTGCATTTGAGAATATAGAAGAAGCCAAAATATCCCCGAAAATAGAAATATTTTGGCTCCTTTGTTGGCTATGAGCTGATTATTTCTTGTCGTCGGATTTCAGCGGTTCGGTAGCAGGTGTATTTTGATTTCCACAACCATTTCTGTGCTGGTTTCCCTTTCCACAGCAATTACCCTTGTTTTTACCATGGTTCTGACAACCCATTCCGCAGCCTTTGGAATTTCCCTTTCCTTTACAGGAGGCAGATTTACAATTATCACAAACTCCATCACCATTTTTATCGACAAAAGTTGTGCATTTCCCACTCTTCATTTTAGCCTGGTGGTTGTCGCAAACGCCATCTTTATTGTTATCAACAAATTTTCCAGGAGTAGCAACTGTTGTCGTTTGCTGATCCTGTGTACTCTTTTTTGTATCAGATGCTGCTGGGTTTTGCGAAAATGACTGAAAGGCAAAAAATGACATAATTGCAAGCAATACTGTTGTTCTTTTAAGTGTTTTCATATTCTTTTTTTTAGTTTGATTAAACATCAGGTTTAATATATAGACGTAAAGGAAGATGAAAACTTGCGGGTGGATGTTATTTTTTTAGGTTCTTCACTATCCATTGAATTCATTGCTCATATTCACCTATTAAAAAAGCTGCAATAATGGATAAAAAAGACAGGCGGAAAGATCTGGTCTTGATCTTCCGCCTGATGACAACAAAACGCCGTTATTCCTGCCTACTTCTTTTTCCCGGTGTTGATCCCAAAAGGCAGATATAACGGGCAGAAACCTAATAAGCTTGTAAGGATGAAGATTCCTGCAAAAACCAAGAGGACTATTCCAACTGTTCCTGAAATTACATTAGTATAAAAAAGGACTATCACTAAAGCTGCAAACAGTAATCTGATCACTTTGTCTGTTAAACCCATATTGTTTTTCATAATGTTCAAATTTTAGGTTAAAAAATTAAATTGTAAAAATACAGCGCCGAAAGTGCACCAAAAAAAATCATCGTTAGTATTTTTTTTATTTCAAAAGTACGCATTACTCTAAGTTTATAAGATTAAACGATAATGAATGGATTATTCTGAAATGGGAAGAATTTTTATTTCAGATGTTAATTCTACTGATTTCCTAAGAGTTTCCGAAACACCACAATAATTATTCTGTGAAAGATCAATAGCTTTTTGAAGCTTCTCAAGAGGGAGGTCTTTCCCCCGGAACTCGTAGATGAGCTTGATTTTAGTAAAGTGTTTGGGGTGCTCTTCGGTTACTTCCCCATCAACTTTTACATTAAAATATTCAGGTTCAATTTTCATTTTTTTTAAGATCGAAATAACATCCATGGCTGTGCAACCGCCTAATGCCAACAAAAGCAAGGGTTTTGGTCTTGGTCCCAGGTTTTGTCCTCCAGATGTTTCATCGAGGTCAAGCATTAATTCATGGCCATTTATATTCGCTGTGAATGCCATATTTGTGGTCCACTTAACATCAATTGATTGTGTCGTCATGATTTCATTAATTAACATTTTGTTGTATCCTGATGAATTCTATTGCGTTCAGTGCAGCTATCGTTCCATCACTGACTGCAGTTGTAACCTGGCGATATCGCTTTGCAATACAATCCCCTGCAGCAAAAACACCGGGTACATTAGTATGCATATCATTATCTGTCAGGATTTCACTATTCTTGTTCAGTGTAATATGTCCTTCTACACCCTTAGTATTGGCGATATATCCAATAAAAATAAAGACTCCATCCGTCTTGGCTTCTATTATCTTGCAGGAAGTAAGGTTTTCAATTCTCACTTGGTTTACGGACTCGTTCCCGGAAATCTCACGTAATTCTGATTCCATGATTAACTGAATCTTAGGGTTTGACCGTGCTTCTAAAATGGCATGCGGGAATGCCTGAAAGTGATCAAATTGGTGTACAATAGTCACTTTGCTTGCATATTTAGTCAGTGAAACAGCTTCTTCCAATGCTGAATTTCCTCCTCCTACAACAATGATCTCCTTTCCAGTGAAAAAATCGCCATCACAGGTTGCACAATAAGAAACCCCTTTACCTTTGAATTCGTTTTCTCCGGGTATGTTCAGCATTCGGGGGAGACCTCCCGGTGCTAGAATGATAGTTTTGCCATAGAAAGCCTCTTTGCTATTGATTTCGACTTTCTTGGGATTAGCAGTAAAATCGTACCCCGTTACATTTACATTTGCTTTGATTTCACAACCAAAAGACTGGGCTTGGTTTTTCATAGTAGTCGCCAACTGATACCCACTCATTGACCCAACGCCAGGATAATTGGCTATTTCATGAGTGAGTACCAATTGTCCGCCAACCGTACCCTCATTCAAAATCAATGTTTGAAGCTTTGCACGCGAAGTGTAGATTCCGGCTGTTAAGCCTGCCGGACCTGCACCAACAATAATTACATCATAAATGGTTTCAGTCATGTTAATAAAGGCTATTTGCCATTTTCAGATAGTTTCCCAAACTGAGCATCCAGAATATTTGTGATCTGGTCCATGGATTGAATGCTGGTAGTTGCTTTCACCAGCTTCCCGTTTTTGTAATAAACAGTAAAGGGCAATCCCATAAAACCTTTACATTCAGGCGCAAGACGAATTACATGAGATTCAGGATGATCAAACTCCATATCAGCGAAACTGACATTTTTGTAAGTTCCTTCCAGGTCTTCCATTATTCCATAAACCGGAATACACATTGGACCCATTCTACCGCAGCAGATCATAACATTTTCATTTTCTGCGATGAACTTCTTGTGTTCATCAGCTGTCAAGATGTGTTTTAAATTTGTTTGTAACATATAGTACTGTTATAAAGGTTTATTAACTCATTTTATATACTCTTACCATTTCAAGGATAGTAGTTTGCCCAAAAATCGTTTTTCTTCTTTGGGTAAAATTCTTTCGATTTGGTTTTTCAGTGATTGGCGTGATTGCGCACCCCTAATCACAATTGGTTTACCCGTTTGTGCGATGAATAGCAAGGTCGGAATACTTGATATACCAAATGCCTTTGATACTTCCGGATCTTTTTCCGTGTTTATTTTGTAAACCTTGATTTTTCCAGCAAATTCGATTGAAAGCTCATCAAGAATCGGAGAGACCATCTTGCAAGGAGCACACCAGTCAGCATAAAAATCAATTACTGCCGGTGAATCACCTTTATAATTCCAGTCTTTGCTGAATGTATAGTCAAAGATTTTTTCTTTGAATTCTCTTTTTGTTAAATGAATTACATTTGAGTTGTTTGTTTTCATAACACCTGATTGAATCTGCTCCTACAATCTACTTTTCTTTATTTTTAACACGTTCTACAAGGATTATTGGTGATGAAGAATCCAAGCAAACCGCCTCCTATTGTGCTCAGATAAGGATTGCCAGTGATGGCGCAGGATCCTGAAGCACATCCTACAAAATGATAATAAAGGAACCCGGCAATTCCACCGATAAGGATGCCTAAAAAGGGTTTCCAAAAAATGGAGGATTTAATAAATTCCTTAAATGTTTTTGGTTTCTTCTGTACTTTGCAAGATTGTTCCATCGCTACAAATATTTTACTCGGCAAAGATAATAAAGATTTTTTAATAAAGCGCATAAATATCACTTAAATCTTTTTAGTATCACTATTATTTTTTAATTTTGTGATTCTATTTTTAAATGAAAGAATGATCACTAAAAGAAAATGATGTATGGAATATTATTTTAGTAAAATGCTGGATGCCTCATTTGATGAGGCTATTAAGAAAACCACTGAATCTTTGAAGGTAGAAGGATTCGGGATCATCTCTGAGATTAATATAGCAGAGAAACTTCATGAAAACCTGGGTGTCAGTTTTAAAAAATACAGGATTCTCGGTGCCTGTAATCCTGGTTATGCATACAAAGCCTTGTTGTTTGAGGAAAAGATCGGGACAATGCTTCCCTGCAATGTAATTGTCATTGATCAGGGAGAAGGAAAGACAGAAGTTTCGGCAGTAAACCCGGTTGCTTCAATGATGGCGATTCAAAATCCGAATCTTGAGTTTATTGCTTTGGAGATAACTGAAAAGTTAAAACGTGTAATAGAGTCATTATAAAATGGGTAAAGATCTGAGTCCGACAACAATCATTATTCTGGTTATCATTGGATTGATGACCGGGGTTTTCGGTGGAATTTTCGGAGTTGGTGGTGCGATTATTATGATCCCCGCTTTGGTCTATTTTCTGAGTGTTGATCAGCATACAGCCCAGGGGACAAGCCTTGCAGTCATGCTGCCGCCAATTGGTCTGTTTGCCGCATACAATTACTATAAGGCTGGACAAGTGAATATATCGTATGCTGTTATTATTGCAATATCATTTATGATAGGAGGATATTTTGGTTCAAAGATAGCATTGACGCTTCCGGAAAATCTGATGAGGAAAATATTCGGGATTTTCTTAATACTTGTTGCTCTGAAAATGATTTTTTCAAAACAGGCTGGCATTCCTGATTAATCCATTATTTCTGGTATTTTTCAGAATTGCTGGAATTAATTAGAAAATGTTAATTTCGGTATCGTTATCGCACAAAAAGAAAAATTCTTCAACTTCACCAAATGCCGGATCGTGACTTTGGATTATTCAGGTTATTGCACTTCCGGTAAAATATCATAACATTTTCTTGAAATTTCATAAGTGCCACTTATGGCAGTTGATTTATTTTTGTGTGAAACAAAAAAACAGATCTATATGAAAAGATTAATCCTGCTAATTGTCTTGTTAACTATTATAAGCGTCTCAAAGGCCCAGATTGCCCTCGAACAGACTTATCCTGCATCAGCAACCCTAACTGAATTATCACTTTCAGGTTATAAATATTACCTGATGGATGTTACAACGAACCAATGCAGGATTTATAACACGGATTATTCATTATGGAAAACCATTCCACTTAGCGTGCCTTCAGGGATGTATCTGTACAATATCAAATACGTTTCAGAAACTTTATTCAACACGGACACTAAGACAGAGCTTGCTTATACATATTATTCCTATGACACGATACTTCTTTACTCCACATATTACACGAAGGTTATTGATGAAGACGGCATTACTTTATTGTCAATACCCGGATGCAGCTTTGTTGATGTAATAGGTGGAGGCGAATTGGGCACCAAATTACTGGCTTATATCTATGATTACTCTCTGGCATATTATACAGTAAACACTTCTGTTTATTCATTACCAGGGAGTTTACCTCTTGGTGGGAGTAGAGATATGGGAGAGGAATTTTTAAAGAAAGCATATCCAAATCCAGCCAGTTCTGTTGTTTCGATTCCTTTTAAGCTTCCGGACGGAACAAATAGCGCCTGGATATTACTCTCCAATGGGTCTGGGCAGGTTTTGAGAAATTATCACGTAGACCGGACCTTTCATGAATTGGTTATTCCAACCGGAGATCTTTCCAAAGGAGTTTTCTTGTACCAGTTGAAAACAGGTAAAGGAATTATCGATTCTGGAAAATTGATTCATGATTGATCCTGCAGGAATAAAAATTTCCCGCGATGGTACGGCAGATCTGCTTAAAGGGTTTGCCGTGCTTTTCATGATCCAGGTGCACATCATGGAACAATTTGCCACACCTGATACTTATTCCAGCATCGTTGGGAAAATATCAATGTTTCTTGGTGGCCCTCCCTGTGCTCCCGTTTTTATGGCTGTAATGGGATATTTTCTTGCTTTTTCTTCAAAATCTCTGTTTTATTTTCTGAAACGTGGAGCATTTTTATTCCTGGGAGGCATAGCTCTGAATACCGCACGTTCAGCCAACCTCCTTGTGCGGATCTATAATGGTGAAGTAAACAATGATCCATGGTTTTTCATAATGGGTGCTGATATCTTAACCTTAGCCGGACTGAGCCTGATTCTAATTGGGATTCTGCGACTGGCATTTAAAAATAAAATGATTTTCTATTTTATCATTTCGGTGTTAGTGGCTGCTACCACGCCATTACTTAAAATGGTTGGTACAAAAGATGGATTGCTTTCTTATATCACTGCATTTCTTTGGGGATCAGAAAAATGGTCGTACTTCCCCTTATTTCCATGGTCCTCCTATGTTCTGATTGGATATGCGCTCCGACTTTTTCTGCAACAAACACCCCTGGGGAAAAAAATAAATATAAGAAATCAATACATTTATTTTATTCCCTTATGGATCGGAGTAATTTTCACGATACCTTATGCTTCAGGAATTGCCCATAACTTGTCAGGAACCGGCGGATACTACCACCATGGCATTCTTTTTTTCGGTTGGATATTCTTTTTCATGATTTCGTATCTGGTTTTAATGAAGTTGGTAGAGATCTACTACGGGGACCAGATAATCGTCAGGTTCATAAAATGGATCGGGAAACAGGTAACAGTGTTGTATATAATTCAATGGTTGATTATTGGGAATATCACCACAATTCTATTCAGGACACAGGACCTTTTTCAGATCTCCGCTTGGTTTGTTGCCGTGACACTTGCCACCATATTGATTGGATTATTTATTGAAAAGATCAGGAATAAAGTAAAACCATCTCTTTAGCTAGATGAAAATCCGGGACAGGCAGTTCATTCTTTGTTTTACTTCAACGGTATTGCAGAGAAGACATCCCAGCCATTCTCTCTCACCATTTGCATGGCCTGTTGATTCTGCATGATGGCATTTCCCCATTGGTTAAAGTCGAAGATGTGTGGGCTTTCAAACCATTTTTCAATATTCATGGTAATCCGGAATGTTTGTGTCTTCGGATCTTCTATTGTGAATGATGACCCCGGTAAGTGAACTGTGAAATAATTCTGAACGAATGCATAGATTGAATCAACATTGCAATTGTTTCCGTGATATAGCTGACCAATTCCAAGGTGGAAATTAAATGGCATATTGAACCCGGTTGTATCCTCCCATTTTCCAGGGCAGCAATGTGTTGTTCCAATGCACGGATGGTCGGATTTGCAATCCTGGTATAAATATAGCCATCGCTTGCACCCGAAAAGCAATCGGCGCGGTCTTGTGCACTTTTATAGCGAAAGGTAGAGGTTTGGTAAATAAGTACTGTAGCGCTTCCAAATTGATCTTCAATTTCTCCTGCATGGATAAGCTTTGTTGAAAAGCCTGAATCTTCAAGATTCGTAGAATTTGTGTTAAAGTTTTATAATAGAATTTATAATTTTCAAATATAATGAACATTTGTTCATAATTATAAAATAAGTTGTACTTTTGTTCAAATTTAAATTATTAACAAATGAAAACAGCGATCTCTGCTCAGGATAAAGAATTAAATTCTCCCGTTGCATGTCACTTTAGAAGGTGTTGTTTCTTCTAGATTTAAGATGATGTAACAGAATCAATTGAAATTCTCGAAAACTGTGACAAAGAGAAAGCACATTGTTGCTATGCATTGACGAATAAAAGTAATATGCCGGAAAACTTCTCTAAAACACAACAATTCAAGGTGGTTTTTCCAAAACACCTTAATCCCAACGGAACATTTTTCGGGGGAGAAGCTATGCAGTGGATGGATGAAGTCGCTTTCATTACTGCAACCCGATATACCCGTCAGCGGATGATCACCGTAAAAATTGAGAATGTTCGCTTTTTGAAACAAATACTACCCAATATCATACTGGAGATAACCAGGAGAATTGCCAAAACCGGGAATGTGAAAATATTTATTAATTAAAAAGCAATATTCATTGAACAACGTTAATAATTTATATATTTTATTATGTCATGCCAAGGCCTAAGAGAAAACGTAATATAACCCATCCTCCCATGATGGAGGGATTCAAACCTTTTGGTATTCCTTTAACTGACCTTGAACCTGTTATTTTGTTTTATGAGGAATATGAAGTCCTCCGTCTATTAGATTACTTAGGTATGACCCAACTTGAGGCAGCCCGTGAGATAAATGTTTCCCGACCAACCCTGACACGGATCTATGAAAAAGCA
>CAIWTA010000316.1 GCA_903915465.1 uncultured Bacteroidales bacterium
GACTTTCGACTTTTGACTTTTGACTTTTGACTTTCGACTTTTGACTTTCGACTTTAAAGCATTTTTATCCTGAATTACCAATCACCGCACTATCCGGCAAGGGTATCGCGGTGATTTTTTGTTCATAATTGCAATTTAGCACTATCAGATCCGAGATCCGAGATCCGAGATCTGAGATCCGAAATCTGAGATCTGAGATCTGATCTGTAAAGTGCGGAAAAAATTACTCCGGATTTCGGATCTCGGATTTTCTTCAGAACGTTGCCAGTACCTTCAGATTGAATTGCCTTGGTGTGAGATAGTTTGGCACAGCATATTGCCGGTTGTTGATATCAGTAACCCAAAGGTAGGAGATTGTGTTGTTGAACTGGAGAAGATTAAAAACCTCTAATGAAATCCAGAGCGATTGAAAAACCCTTAAAGGATTCTTGCTTTTAAACTTTGTCTTTTCCCCGATGATCTGTTTCGAAAGACCAATGTCCACCCTTCGGTAAGGGGGGATCCTGAGAATCTGATCCTTCTTAAGTGAATTCGGCGGCCCGAAAGGAAGTCCTGTTCCGTAAAAAAGAGTGAGGTTCATTCTCCAGGATGGATAGTGAGGAATATAGTCCTGAAAGAAAATACTGAGGTTGACCCGCTGGTCGGTCGGCCGTGGAATCCAGACGCCATCAATATTTTCCTGTGTCTTCATGATAGAAAGGCTGGCCCATGACTCTACACCTTTGACGAATTCTCCATTTACCCGGAAATCGATGCCTGTGGCATATCCAAAAGCATCGTTGGTGCCATAGTACCGGATCTTCATGTTGTCAATTTCGTATGGAATCAGATTTTGGAGGTATTTGTAGTACGTTTCTGCAACAAATTTGAATGGACGTCCCCAGGCTTTAAAATAATAATCACTTGCTACAACAGCCTGAATGGCAGTTTGTGCTTTGAGACCCTGTACAATATTTCCGTTTAAGTCTGTCAGTTCCCGAAAGGAGGGAGGTTGGGAATAATATCCTCCGGAAAGTCTGAATACCGCCTGGTGCTGCCAGTGTGGGGTAAAAGAGATATTGACCCTCGGGTTAAGGAGAAATTGATCGTTGAAATCGTTGTACATCGCCCTTAACCCTGCGGAAACCGAGATATCTATACGGTTTAATGGGAAAGTCCATGTATCCTGGATGAACCCGGAAAAACGGTTTATGTTGACAGTGTTATTGGATTTTATGACGTTTGAAAGCAGCAATGAATCCGATGGATGCGGGATGACATATCCGGCGGAATCGGGTGGATGCGGCAGCGAATAGCCTGCCGAATCATTGAGCTCCCATTCATTCGTCACATTTTTGAAATATTCAAGTTGGTACTTAATTCCCCACTGAAGCTGACTGTTTTTTTTATCATAATTTCCGCGGTGTTCAATATTGAAAACTGTACCATTCAGATAATTTCGAGCATGATTGATAAATGCACCCACGCCCAAAGCTTCAGGAACCTGACCTCCTGAGTCATTGCCCTGGTATACTTCCAATTTCCCAAGCCAGTATTCTGCAGAAACATCATACGTCTCACTTTCGTAAGTCTGGTAGGTTGATGTAGTGAATTTTAACCGGAGTGAATGATTGGGCTTGAAAGTAGCACTCAAAGCGCCCATCCAGTTTTGGTAGTGATCCACTTCCTGGCCGTCAAAAAATATTTTGAATTTATAAGCCTCATTGAGCGTTCCGAAACTGGTTTCACGTGTTTCAGGAATCAACTTGAAGGAATTGTCAGAATACATTCCAAGTACCTGAAGTTCCCATTTTTTATTTATTTCATAGGTAAGAAGTGCCTGGACATCAAAATAGCGGGGTTTGTAATTTCCCTTGGTGTCAAGACCTTTAAGGAAATAGGAATTCGTCTTGTAACGAACACCCATCAGATACGAAAATTTTTTGCCTGCAGTTCCTTCTACATGAGCATTTGCACCAAGAAGACTGACATCGAAAGACGCAGAAAAGCAAGTCGGTCTTTTGTACTTTATGTCAAGAACCGACGACATTTTATCCCCATATTTAGCATCAAATCCACCGGCAGAAAAAGAGATTGAAGACACAAGGTCCGGGTTCAAAAAGCTCAGCCCCTCTTGTTGGCCGGCCCTGACGAGAAAAGGCCGGTATACTTCAATATCATTAACGAACACCAGATTTTCATCATAATTTCCCCCACGAACAGAATATTGTGAACTTAGTTCATTCCTGGAGGATACTCCAGGCAAAGTTTTAATGAGATCTTCAATGCTGGCGTTAGCCGTAGGTATGAGGTTAACAGTCTTTGGATCGAGACGGTTGAAAGTATTGGTTTTAAGTTGCTGGTCGCGCACTTCAACTGATTCAAGCTCGGTTGTGGCTTTTGCAAGTTGTATGTTGAATTCTTTTCTTTCTCCGGAAGTTAATTTTACTTCAAAAGTTTTCGGTTCGTAGCCGATACAGGAAATGGTTATAACGATTTTATTTCCTGCCGGGATAATGACCTCGTAGTTCCCTTCTTTATTGGAAGTGGTCCCTCCGGGATGATTGGCCAATGCAACATTTGCATTTGGAATGACCTGCTGGCTCTCGTTTTTGATACTTCCAAAAACAACAGAAGTCTTTTGTGCTATAAGCGATAGCGGAAGAAGTAAAGGGAAAAATGCCAATATGAAGAATAGTTTTTTCAAGAATAGCCTCAATTACCTGTTTTGTATTTCTTTTTCTTAAACGCTCCTTCTTTCCAAGCCTGGATAAATTTTGCCCAGGCAAACGGATTGAAGATATTGAATGGTTGCTGCTGTCCAAAATAATACAATCTACTCGTCTGATTTTCAATGTAGTTGTTATAATTCATCCGTGAATCCATGGGATAATTATCGACCCGCATCTGAAAATCAATTGCTTCGAGGTTTTTCCGTGCCCTTTCCAGGTCATCATCGGGAATTTTTAAATTTACAAAAGCTCGTTTAAAATCCTCATACGTTGGCCAGGGGAAAATATAGGCATCAGACAGTGTCAGGGTATCAATGGTCATCAACTGGATGAGGGAATACCTGAATTTGGTAATTGTATCAGGAATAACAAAAGAGGCAGGTTTAAATCCCATGGCGTTGAAAAGAACAGTATCCTTTTTGTGGGCCACAAACGAAAAAAATCCAAAGATATCACTCGTTGTTCCTTTATTTGTGTTCTTTATAATGATTTTTGTGTACGCAACCGGGTTCAGGCTGTCGCCGGTGATCGTGACGCCAGAGAATTGTATCAGGTCGTTCCTGAAATCCTGAGCTTGCAGAAAGGAAGAAATCAAAAGAAGCAGCAAGATTCTAACGGCTGTAAGAAAATTCTTCATGCACACAGGAAATTTCAGATGCTTCTTCGTGTTTATATGTTTGAAAACGGAATTAATGGGTTTTTATTTCCTCTTCAATGGATAAAAAAAATGCTGTTAACCAAAGAGTAACAGCATCTTTTTTGAAGGAAAAATGTTTATTTAGTAAGGAATCCTTTTTCACGGGATTTCTTCAGAACAGCAGAAATGCCATTCTTGCTGATGGTCCTGATAGCCTCAGTAGATACCTTTAACCTGATATAACGGTCTTCCTCAGGAATATAGAATTTTTTAGTTTGCAGATTTGGATAAAATTTCCGCTTGGTCTTAATGTTGGAGTGAGAAACTTTATTCCCTCCAATCACTGCTTTTCCTGTTATTTGACAAACTCGTGACATGGAATCCTGATTAACTTAATTTTTTTTATTGGAGTGCAAATTTCGTAATATTTTTTCAATTACCAAAGAAAAAGATAGATTTCTTTTAACATGGCGGCTAAATCCATAAAAGTAATCTCAGAAATCTGGTGAATTTGCAGAAGGACCGGGGCGTAAGAATGGAATGATGTTTAATCTTTTTATAGGTCAATTCCCCGCAGTTTGCTGTGCATTTATTCTGTGAGAATGCAGGAATTTATAATTCAGAATGCAGGAATTCAGAATGCAGGAGTGCAGGAATGCAGGAATGCAGATACCCGGTGGCTTGGTGCGAGGTGTTCGTTTTTTTTTAAAACAACATCAGTCGCCGCATGAGCAGCCTTGGCTTCTTCGGTTCCGGCGAAGCAGGAAATCGAACGGAGTGAGATAGAAGAAGACGCAGCTGCGTTGTGGACGACAAGGCC
>CAIWTA010000317.1 GCA_903915465.1 uncultured Bacteroidales bacterium
AGAATCAAAGAACATGACCCAAGCGGATTTAGCAGAACTGATCTCAAAAAAACGCAGTTATATTTCCAGAGTTGAAAATGATGGGAGTAATATGAATCTTAAGACTTTATTCGATATCGTTGAAAAAGGTCTTGGTGGCAAGGTGAATATTGCAATAGAAGTTTGATCAACCTACAGGATAGAGTTCATTCATTTTTAAAACATTAAAATCATTCATATCATGAAAAAAATAATTGTTGTGCTCTCAGCATGTTTGCTGATCAGTTTAATGGGTTATACCCAAAAGATCACGCCAGATAAAGTTCCAGCCCCCGTAAAACAAGCCTTTGCCAAGAAATTCCCCGCTGCAACTGATGTCAAATACGAAATGGAAAAGAAGGACTATGAGATCAACTTCAAAGATAAAGGAGTTGAGATGTCTGCCAATTTCGATGCAACAGGCAAGTGGCTGGAAACAGAAACAGAGATTAAACAATCTGATCTGCCAAAAAAAGTCTCGGCTTCTGAAGCCAAGAACTTTACTGGCTTTAAGATTTCAGAAGTAGCCAAAGTTGAAACCCCAGACAAGGAATTAATCTATGAGATAGAGATAAAGAAAGGCAAGGAAAGGAATGAAATCCAGTTCTCTCCCAAGGGTGATATCTTAAAGATCACACCAGTGAATAAAGAGAAGGAAGAGGACGAGAAGCATTAATCGTTAAATCCTAAACTGAAAAAGCCTATCCAAAACAATCCGGATAGGCTTTTTCTATTTTAAAGATTCAACTATTCTGTTTTTGTTTCAGTTGTGGGTACAGCCGGAACTCCAGTAACAATTTCAGGTTTCTTTGGCAATGCCTTAACCAAGTTTGCTAATACGACACCTTTTCTTCCAAGTGATTTCTTAGCTGGTTTTTTCTTTTTGGGTGCTGCCTTCTTCACCAAGACAGGTTTCTGTTCAGGGGCTGGTTTTACAACCGCCTTGGGAGTTGGTTTCTTTACAACCTTCTGAATTTTTTTAACTGGCGTAGGCTTTGGTTTGGCTGTGGGTACACCCGCTCTCTTTGGTCTGCCCCTTTTCTTGGCTTTTTTAATAATTGGCTTGGCAGTCGTTACCGGAGCAGTTTCAACTTTTTTTGGTTTTCTTCCCCGTTTTTTTGGTTCTTTGACTTCAACTTTCGCCTTGGGCTTGCGTCCTCTTTTCTTACCAATTTTGAGTTCCCTTTCAAGAAGCACGACTTTGGCTGGTTTTATAGTCACTCCCAATTTCTTGAGGATATCTTTGATTTGATTAACATATTCAACAGCTTTTGCATGTTCATCAGTATACTGTTCCCGTAATAACTGGAATTCTTCGTCAGATAATTTTATTGTTTTCATCTTTTGTTATGTTTTTTGAGTTGCTAAGATACGGTGGATTAGAAGGAAAACAAAAAATATGTATTGGCGGAAAATAGAATTAGGGTATTTGTTGTGTCAACCCCAAATTGGATTTTTTATATCTTTATTCTTTTGTTATCCAGTTTAAAACGATTGAGCATGAACTCAAAAAACCTTTGGCTGCGAATTGCTGGTACCATTTTCGGGGTTGTTGCTATTATTCATTTGTTACGGATCATTACGGGAATACCAGTTTTGATCAGTAGTTTGTCACTTCCGATGTTGGTTAATTGGATGGGGTTAGGAGCAGCAGGGTTCCTTTGTTTCTGGCTTTGGAGGTTGCCACTATGTCACAAGGTATAATATGCTTAATGCTGTTTGATGAATTTCCCCACTTCCACCATCCTGTCATTTGTGATCCGCACAAAATAGACACCTTTGGGCAGACTGCTGATATCTATTTGAGTCTTGTGTTCTGTGATTTGGTGTATAAGCAGCTTCTGACCTTCAAAGTTAAGGATGGATAATTGGATGTGTTGTGATGTCGTAGGCACTTCTATTGTGATTGTTTCAGTCGCAGGATTTGGAGATATAGAAATGTTGTATGAATTATTAATTTTATCAACTCCCACATTGCCACTTCCTGATTTAGCCAAGAAGATATCACCAACCCCTGCACTCGTATTTGTCAGAAAATAAGACCCAAATGTAATTGTGGAACTATTAAAAGAACCTGTAACAATAGAATTCCCTGAAACATCCACTGTAATTGAATTTCCCCCATCACCATCCGTTCCCCCAGCACTCGTTGCCCACTGCACATTCCCACTACCATCGTATTTAATAAGAAACATATCAAAATTAGGCGCACTCGTATTTGTCAAGGTAAAGGAGCCAAAGGTTATGGCAGGACTTGAAAAAGCACCTGTAACATAAGAATTTCCTACAGCATCCACCGCGACAGAATTCCCTTCATCCAAGTCTGTTCCCTCAGAGCTTTTTGCCCAAATCACATTCCCAGCACTATCGTATTTAACAAGAAAGATATCATAAAATCCAGCATTCGTCAATGTAAAGGAGCCAAAAGTAATGGAAGGACTTTCAAAATTACCCGTAACATAAGCGTTACCTGATGCATCTACTGCTACTGAACGTCCAACATCCCAACTTGTTCCCATAGCATTTGTTGCCCATATCACATTTCCATTACCATCGTATTTTGCAAGGAATATATCAGAACCATCAGTATTGTTCAAAATATAGGAGCCAAAAGCGATAGCAGGACTTTCAAAATAACCTGTTATATAAACATTTCCTGTAGCATCGTTTGCAATTGAATTTCCTCTATCCAAACTTGTTCCCGTGGTACTTGTAGCCCATACAACATTTCCACTAACATCGTATTTCACAAGAAAGATCTCTGTACCGCTTGCATTCGTCAAGGTATAGGAACCAAAAGTGATGGTATCGCTTGAAAAAGCACCCGTAACATAAGAATTTCCTGAAGCATCCACCGCAACAGAAGCCCCATCATCTGAGCTTGTTCCTCCAGCGCTTTTTGCCCAGAGCACATTTCCACTTGAATCGTATTTTACAAGAAATATATCATAACTGCCTGCATTTGTCAAAGTATAGGTGCCAAATGTGATGGTAGAACTATTAAAATAACCAGTCACATATGCATTCCCAGATGCATCAACTGCAACAGATACCCCTCTGTCATTAGTTGTTCCTCCACCGTTTTTTGCCCACAACACATTTCCAATTGCATCGTATTTCACAAGGAAGATGTCAGCGCCTGCATTCGTCAAGGTAAAGTTGCCAAAAGTAATGGTCGGACTTAAATAAAAACCCGTCACATAAGCATTTCCTGATGCATCAACAGCAACTGAGTATCCGTCATCCCAACCTGTTCCCACGGCATTTTTTGCCCAGAGCCAGTTAGGACTTTGAGAGTATGATGTACTGCTCAACAAACAAATAAAACTTATTACCGCTAAAAGAGAAATTGATTTCTTCATAATCCCCTGATTTAAAATTGATAACCAATTTTATTGTTTAATAATCTTCCCCACTTCCACCATCCTGTCATTTGTGATCCGCACAAAATAGACACCTTTGGGCAGACTGCTGATATCTATTTGAGTCTTGTGTTCTGTGATTTGGTGTATAAGCAGCTTCTGACCTTCAAGGTTAAGGATGGTAAGGGAACCTCTGGTTTGGGCTTCGATGGTGATTTTCTCTGCCGCAGGATTAGGGAACATTTTGACAGTAGTAGAATTATTCAATTCATTTATTCCTGTGAGGCTGCTTAATTTCGCAAGAAATACATCACCTGAACCCAGATTCGTCAAGATGTCGGAATCAAAGGAAATGGTGGGGCTATAAAAATTACCTGTCACATACGCATTACCTGAAGCATCCAGCGCAACGGAAACCCCATTATCATATGATGTTCCCCCAACACTTTTTGTCCACAACATATTTCCGCTGGCATCGTATTTTGCAAGAAATATATCTTCGTGAACTGTATCCGTTAAGGTAAAGGCACCACCAGTCACAAAAGCATTCCCTGAAACATCCAAGGCAACAGAATTTCCATAATAAAAATATTTTCCTATAGTCCTTTTTGCCCACAACACATTTCCACTGGTATCGTATTTGGCAACAAACCCATTGGGGGTTCCATAGAAACCATTATACGTCAAAGTATCGGAGTCAAAGGTAACGTTAGGACTGTAAAAATTACCTGTCACAAATGCATTCCCTGAAGTATCCAGTGCAACAGAAATCCCATAATCATCGGATATTCCCCCAGCACTTTTTGCCCATAGCACATTGCCGTTGGTATTATATTTTGCAAGAAACACATCGCTTGAACCCACATTAGTCAACGTATAGGTGCCAAAGGAAATGACAGGACTACTAAAAGACCCTGTCACATATACATTCCCTGAAACATCCAAGGCAACAGCATTCCCATAATCAGCGGATAATCCTCCAACACTTTTTGCCCAGAGTACATTTCCACTTGCATCGTACTTCGCAAGAAACATATTTCCAATCCCCACATTCGTCAAGGTATATGTGTCAAAGGTAATGGTAGGGCTTCGAAATTCACCAGTCACAAATGCATTCCCTGAAGCATCCAACGCAACAGAAAACACTGCATCAATAGATGTTCCCCCAGCACTTTTTGCCCATAGTACATTCCCAGTGGCATCATATTTTGCAAGAAAGACATCGGTGCCACCCACATTAGTCAAGGAATCAGAGTCAAAGGTAATAGTATGACTACGAAAATCACCTGTCACATATACATTCCCTGAAGTATCCACCGCAACAGACTTTCCATATTCCAAAGAAATTCCCCCGACACTTTTTGCCCAAAGCACATTTCCGCTGGCATCATATTTCACAAGAAACGCATCGTTCCCGCCCGCATTTATCAAATTATTTGAGCCAAAGGCAATGACAGGACTAAAAAAAGTACCTACCACATATGCATTCCCTGAAGCATCCAAAGCAAGAGAACTCGCATAATCTAAAACATTGCCCCCAGCACTTTTTGCCCATTGCCAGTTGGAAGCCTGAGCATAGGAAATATTGTTTAATAAACATAAAGAACATATTAACGCTAAAAGTAAAATTGATTTTTTCATAATCCCCTGATTTAAAATTGGTGACCAATTTTATTGTTTAATAATCTTTCCTATAGCTACCGTTTTATCATTTGCGAGCCGGACAAAATAGACGCCGGTGGGCAGGGTGCTGACATCAATTTGCGTTTTGGGTTCGGTAATTTGGCAGGTTATAAGCTGTTGACCATTTAGGTTCAGTATCGTAAGAAAGCCTTTGGTCGGGGTTTCTACGGTGATTTTTTCTGATGATGGATTGGGATATAAAGTGATACATTCATCTTGCTTGTTAAAATTTTTAATTCCGACAACCGTATGAAAATAAAAATAATCGCTATCGCCGCGTGAAATAAATGCTCCCGAATTAGTCCATTCCTTGAATGTATCAGTTATTTTGAAATTGTCGGAATCGTATGTGTAAAAGTGTCCATCTGTATTTTCCCATTGACTACCATTCCAGCCTTTGTTAATAGAACTTGTTTGATTATTGCTTGAATCGTAAGTATGGGAGGTTTGTCCTTGGCTCACCCAGATGCTATCATTCCACGCTTGAAATAATTCATTTGTTCGATTATAATTGGTATTGTATGTATAAATGGTTTGCGAGTGATTCTGCCAAAGGTTACTGTTCCAGAATTGCTCGATATTACTTATCAGATTATTGTTCGCATCATAGTTATAAATGTTACGTGTGGAATTAACCCATACGCTATCGTTCCATTGTTGATATAAATAACTTGTCCGATTATAGTATGCATCGTATGAGTAGATTTTTTGTGATAAATTCACCCAGATGCTATCTTTCCACGCTTGAAATAATTCATTTGTCCGATTCTGGTTGGCATTATAAGAATTGATAATTTGCCATTGGGTCTGCCACCTGTTTGCACTGGTGCTCCAATATTGATAAATTTCATTTATCTGATTGTTGTTAACATCATAAGCATAGGTATATTTATCTTGATTCAACCAGCCCGTCCAGTTCCACACAACAAAAGTGCTACTTAACATATTATTGCCGCCATCATAGGTAGATGTATACTGATATTGATTTAACCATAAGCTGTCATTCCAAACCTGGTACAAATAATTTATCCGATTATTGTCCCCGTCATAGGCATAGGTATTTAAATCAACATTCACCCATCCATTACCTATTCTATTTTGGTCAGTGTATCTCAGAAGATTACCATTTGCATCATAAATTATCCTTGTGACTTTATACCCCAGAATCCAAAAGAAGTTATAGACATCCCACCCCCAATGGTAGATGCTATCAGTTTCTTGGATTAATGTCGGATTCTTCAGGGTTTTGTTCCCGATAGTCTGTTCAAAATTCAAATTGAGATTTAGGTTGTTTGTTTTCTTTCCATCACGAACTATTCTACCAAATTTATTTTCATTTGTCCGTGCAGATGAATATTTAGATTGTGCAACAGCATTTAAGGATAATGCAAGGATTGCGAAGAATAATATTTTTTTCATACTATGAGGAATTATTGAAAATTATTGTTGTATTAGTTCATTTGAAGTGTTTTCAACGGAATGAATTTGGAATTGTCAGGGTAATGCCATAACAACATACATCTGACAATGAATAATATATATTAAGGGTAAATATAACAAGAATTAAGCTAAAAAATCTACAGCAATAAAATATTATCACAAATACAGGTTATAGAGTAGAAATCTGAAGAATACCTGAGCAAAAACAAAGGAAACAGCTCTGGGAATGTGCGATTGTAAGTATTGGCAAATAATCGTACGTTTTTTGACATCCAAACTTTATGGGATGTTTGTTTAGTTTTCGGGTACGAAACAAAGCCGAAAATTATTAGGGAAGTATGTTAGTCCAGGTAAATGATAGCGCCTTGCGGGTGCTAGAATGACTTTCTTGTGAGACAGCGGGAGGTAGGCGCCAGTCAGATGTTTCAGAAATTTTTCCTTACCTCGGTCTACTGTTTAATGAACTTCTTCACCTGCACGCCCTTCACGTCGACAAGCCGCACAAAATAAACACCGCTGGGCAGATTGCTGATATCGATTTGAGTTTTGGGTTCGGCGATTTGGCGTGTGAGTAAGACCTGTCCGTTAATGTTCATTAAGGTAAAGTAGTCTTGATGAGACAATTCAGATGTTTCAATAGTGATTTGTGATGTTGTGGGATTGGGATATATTCTTAATACGTTGGATTTAGATGACAACTCCGTCAGCCCCACAGGATAACCCCCGCCATTGGTGGTTTTCAATATGGTTCCATTAGCACCAACCGCATAACCAGTATTGGAATCATTAAAGCATACTGATCTCAGACGATGATTTGTTCCGCTAAATAAAGTATTCCATGTTGTTCCTCCATCGATGGTCTTGATAATAGTTCCATCAAAATAATCGCCACCCACAGCATAACCCAAATTGGCGTCAACAAACCACACTGAATTTAACTGTGATGTTGTTCCACTTGTCAATGCCTTCCATGTTGTTCCTCCATTACTCGTCTTCAAGATGATTCCACTGTCACCCACTGTATATCCAGTATTCGCATCTAAAAAGTAAATTGAATTTAGCGAATTGCCAGTCCCGCTTGATAAAACAGACCATGTTATTCCCTTATTTGTAGTTCGTAAAATGGTTCCAGAATTACCTGCCACATATCCGCTATCGGCATCAGGGAAATATACAGAATTTAACCACTCCGATGTTCCGCTTGATAATGCATCCCATGTTGAACCACCATTGCTTGTTTTTAAGATGGTTCCCCAAATACCTACGACATAACCATTACTGATATCATTAAAAAAAACTGAAACCAAATAAATTGTTGTTCCACTTGATAATGTTGTCCAGGTTGCCCCACCATCGCTGGTTTTTATAATTGTCCCATACACTCCCACGGCATATCCAGTATTGGCATTTACAAAGAAAATTGATTGCAAATCATTTGTGGTTCCACTTGATAATGCATCCCAGTTTGCGCCTCCGTTACAAGTTTTTAAAATGGTTCCTCCTATACCAGCAGTATATCCAGTGTTGGCATCAGCAAAGGAAACTGAGTTTGTCGAAAAGGATTGTCCGTTTGAAAAAACAGACCACGTAGAACCGCTATTTGTGGTTTTTAATATGGTTCCATAATCACCTATCACATAACCTGTGTTTGCCTTGGTAAAATAAATTGATGAGAAATTCGTATATGTTCCACTCACTAAAGGTGTCCATGTTATACCACCATTAATAGTTCTTAAAATGGTTCCAGCTCCTCCAGCGGTGTATCCCGTAATTGTGTCTGTAAAGCAAATGGAGTTCAATGAAAATGAGGTTCCGCTTGATAAAGTAGTCCAGTTTGTGCCTCCATTTACGGTTTTCAATATGGTTCCTTCTTCACCCACTGTATAACCTGTGTTGACATCACTAAAGAATACTGATAAGAGAAATTTAGTTGTGCCGCTGGATAAAACAGTCCAAGTCATTCCTCCATCGATGGTTTTTAAGATAGTTCCTCCAACCCCAACGATAAAACCTGTATTGCTATCCGGAAAGCAAATTGAATACAAATCCTGTGTCGTTCCACTTGATAAAGTATTCCAAGTTGTTCCTCCATCGATGGTTTTTATGATTGTTCCACCAAAACCCACCGCATAACCTGTATCTGCACCTATAAAACAAATTCGTATTACATTGTTAGTCGTTCCACTCGACAAAGTTGTCCAGTTAGAGCCGCCATCGTTGGTTGTCAGGAGTGTTCCATTTCCACCAACTGCAAAACCTGTATTTGAATCTGTAAAGGAAACGGAATACAAATTATTGATTGTTCCACTCAATAAATTAGCCCAAGTTGTCCCTCCATCAATTGTTTTAATTACACAACCAGCATCACCTACTGCATAACCAATATCAGCATTGGGAAAGCTAACCGATGATAAAGTATTTCCTTGCGGTAAGGGGTTTTGCCATATCCATTGTGGAAATGCATAAACGGAAATAATCGAGAGACAAATTACTACGATAATTTTTTTCATGGGATTTATGTTTAAAATGGTTATGCAGTTTTTTTGGCTTTTTATAATTGCTACAGTTTTATCAGTTTGACCTAATTTTCCTCTTAATGTTCCTAACAGTTCATGAATAAATATTTATAGAAAAATATTCCTATGTCACCTAATATGAATTGGTTTCAATTGTTCAAAGATCATTATTGTTAGGGTGCTGCCATAACTTTATGTATTTGGCAATGAGCCATGTAGATAATTAGTAAATATAGGAAGAAATCAAATCAGAAGTACTTATTAATAAAATATTTCCGTGAATAGGGGTTTAAGCCAAGAAGATTGAAGATTACCTAAGAAAAAGCGAACATTGGATCAGCAACCTGTCGTTTCTTTGATCAACGAAAAACATAACCAGTTTGATTCTTCCCATAAAAAAATTCTCAAAAGTTCCCAATTTGCGAATTTTATCGTATCTTTGCATTCTGATTGGATTAAATGGAGCGGATATTTGCAAAAAGCACCTTGAGAGAATTTTGGAAATCACATCCGGATTCAGAGCAGTATTTAAAGACTTGGTACGATACCGCAATGAGTTCAAGTTGGAAAACCTTAAATGAGGTAAAGCAAACCTATATAAATGCCAGTATTTTAAAGGAAGGCAGGATTGTTTTTAATATTAAAGGTAATTCGTACAGACTGGTGACGAAAGTTAATTTTGAGAAACAATGGATTCTTATCAGATTCATTGGCACACATGTGGAATACGATAAAATTGATGCGAATACGATATAAAAAACAAGAACATGAATATTACACCTATAAAATCAGAGACTGACTACCGGAAGGCATTAAAAAGACTTGAAGCTA
>CAIWTA010000318.1 GCA_903915465.1 uncultured Bacteroidales bacterium
ACAGATATCTCTTACCTGTTCTTTGTTTCCCCGGCCATTACTTTCCTGGTTGGCATCATTTCGGGTCTGTATCCTGCTTTTCAACTATCGTCCGTCAATCCGGCAAGTATCCTGGGTAAAAAATCAGGCATCACAGCGGGCAGGTCCCGGCTTAGCCTACTCTTGCTTACCCTCCAGTTCATCATCTCCATCGGGCTGATCATCTCAACCACCACCATCTTTCTGCAATTGCGGTTCATGAATAAAAGAGAACTTGGATTCTCCAAAGATCATGTTTTGCTGATTGAAAGAGCCAGGGCGCTCGGGGAAAGCCAGGAAGCGTTTTCGGAAACATTGAAAAGAAACCCGGGGGTATTGGAAGTCTCCTATACGAACTCGGTTCCGGGACGACATTTTGAACCTACCAACTATAACCTTGAAGGATATCCGGGAACAGAGTCCTATTTTTTGCTGACCATGCTGGCCGACCAGGAATTCCTGAAAACGCTGGATCTTAAACTGGTCAGCGGAAGATATTTCTCCAAAGGAAGAACTTCCGGGGATCATGAAGCGGTAATCAACGAGAAGGCCGTCGGAAAATATCGATGGAAAGTGCCAATCGGCAAAAGGATCATCTTTGGAACGAAAGAAAACGGAGAAAATGTTTACGCGGAAATCATCGGGGTGGTCAGGGATTTTGATTTTCAACCCCTTTACCAGGAGATTCAACCGATGATGATCGGTAACCTCACCGACCGGGGAAACCTGCTTGTTGTGAAACTAAGGCCCGGGGAGATGAAAAAGGCAGTTGCTTTCATCCAGGATCAATGGAGCAGGATGACCAACGCGCAACCTTTCCAGTACAGTTTCCTTGATGATGACTTCGGTAAATCCTACAAATTGGACGAAAGAAGGGGAATCCTCTTTCTCCTTTTCTCCGCGTTGGCCATATTCCTTGCATGTGTCGGGATGCTGGGCCTTGTTATCTCAGCAACTGAGCTAAGAACAAAGGAGATCGGTATCCGGAAAGTCAATGGAGCCACTAGTCTGACCATCCTTGCCCATTTTTCAAAATATTATTTAATGTGGATAGCCATTGCATTTGTGGTGGCCTGCCCGCTTGCCTGGTATTTCATGTACCGGTACCTGGAAAATTTTGCCTTCAGGATAAACATCAGCTGGTGGATTTTTGCTTTTGCCGGGATTCTCACCTTCCTGATCATATTATTGACCATCACCTGGCAAAACTGGCGTATGGCTTCCAGGAATCCTGTTGAACTGCTCAGATACGAATAATACCAAAAAAGAAAGAAAAAAAAGATGCTGAAAAACTACCTGAAAGTTGCCTTCCGGAATATTCTCCGATATAAGGGATACACTCTCATCAATGTATTGGGGCTCACTATAGGAATGACAGCCTGTTTGCTGATTCTCTATTTCGTGCACTATGAAAAAAGCTATGACCGGTTTCATAAAAACAGCGACCGCATATACCGGCTTCGCTATGAACGAAGTGATCAGGCTGGCGGTGCCGTCAAATTTGCCTCTTGTTGTCCTCCTGCAGGATTGAGGATCAGGCAAAAGTTCCCTGAGGTGGAAAAAGTGGCTCGCCTTTTCTGGTTAAAAGCTTCCGTTTCGAATCAGGATAATAAATCATTGTCGCAACCGGAGAATAAATTTTTTGAAGAGCGAATGTATTTTACTGAACCTGATTTCTTTGAGATATTCAAATACTCATTCATTTGTGGAGATCCGATCAACGGCATAAAAGAGCCAAATACAGCCTTCATTTCTGAATCCACTGCTAAAAAATATTTTGGCAACCAAAACCCGATGGGGCAAATCCTCAGCGTCGATAAAAAGACAAATTACCGGATCTCCGGCGTTTTCAAAGATATCCCGGCAAATTCACACCTGAAATTTGACATCCTGCTTTCCTATCAAAACCTTCTTCAGAAATTTGGAAAAGAGGTCGAAGACTCCTGGGGTGACAGCGGCTGGTATACCTATCTGTTGCTCAAACCGAATGCTGATATCAAAGCGCTGGAAAAGAAACTTGCTGCGCTGGTTGAGGCCGAATTCGGCGAAGCGCTGAAATATTACAGACTAACCTGTGAACTGCCGCTGCAACCGCTGAAGGATATTCACCTCACTTCAAATTACATGGTGGAGTATGAAATCAATGGCGACAGGGATACTGTGAACTTTCTTTCAATACTGGCTGTTTTCATCATCATCATCGCCTGGGTAAACTACATCAACCTCTCCACCGCACGTGCACTGAACAGGGCAAAAGAGGTTGGATTGCGCAAAGTATCCGGCGCCTCGCGAAGCCAGCTGATGGTTCAGTTCTTATTTGAAACAGTGATCATTAATTTCTTTGCAGTTGTTTTTGCATTGTTTCTTGTGATCCTGTTTCTGCCCCTCTTCCGCCAGATCACAGGAACACCGGTTGATTTTGTCATATGGGTACAACCATGGTTCTGGTTGACTATTTTCACAATGTTCCTGGTTGGCATCTTCCTTTCCGGGCTCTATCCCGTGATCGTGCTCTCTTCATTTAAACCGGTATCCGTGTTGAAGGGCAAGCTTGGGAATACCGCCAGGGGCATCAGCCTGCGAAAAGCGCTTATCGTGTTTCAGTTCGTGATGGCCTTGGGGATGCTTATCAGCACCTTCACGGTATTCCGGCAGTTGCAGTTTATGAAGAACCAGGATCTTGGCTTCAGCCTAGGCAGCAAATTAATCATCAGGGCGCCCAGGGTGCGCGACGCATCCTTTGGAAGCCGGTTACAGACTTTTAAAGAACTTCTCCTGAAAAACCCGGCCATAAGCAATTTTAGTATGGCCACTGATGTTCCCGGCAAGCAGGTTTGGTGGGATGCCGGCGGAATTACCAGAAAGGGAGCCAACGACAACAAAAACTACCAGATCGTGGGAATCGATTATGAATACGTGAAATTGTTTGACCTGAAATTTGCAAGTGGACGCAACTTTTCAAAGGAATTTCCATCCGATTCAAGCGCACTGATTCTGAATGAAACCGCTTCACGATGGTTGGGATTTCCAAACTCCGGCGCCGCCATCGGGCAACAGGTTGATTACTGGGGAAAGTTGTATACCGTTGTCGGGGTGCTGAAAGATTATCATCAGCAGTCGGTAAAGCAAGCTTTTGAACCTCATATTTTCAGATTTATGCCTGCCGGAAGGGATGTAAGAGGCTTGTTAGTGCTGAAAATAAATACGCAAAATACGACATCGAACCTGGCGGAGATTAAAAAACAATTCGATGCATTCTTTCCGGGAAACCCATTTGAATATTATTTCCTTGAAGAATATTACAACCAGCAATATAAATCAGATGAGTTATTCGGAACCGTATTTGGCATTTTCTCATTTCTGGCCATTTTTGTAACCAGCCTCGGCATCCTGGGATTATCCTCATTTATGGTCACACAGCGAACTAAAGAAATCGCCATCCGGAAAGTGATGGGAGCCGATGTTTCCTGGATTGTATTGTTTTTAACAAAAGACTTTTTGCTGCTGATAATGATCTCATTTATTATTGCACTCCCGGTAACTTATTATGGCATAAAATACTGGCTGGAATCCTTTGCCATAAGAATGAGTCTTTCTACCGGATTATTCCTGCTGCCTTTGCTTCTTGTCATTCTTATCACCGGTTCAACCATCAGTGTTAACGTCATTAAAGCAGCGTTGAATAACCCCATTGACAGCATCAGGGATGAGTAAAATGAGTTGACAAAACGGAAGAAATGTCAATGTCTGCAGATATTAGAAAAGATGTTCAACTTTCGCCTCTGTACTGAACCGTTTACCCTTTCGTTCGATCCCCAGAATACGAATTTCGCCTGGTTTTCCCCTGAGGGCATCCACAACAGTCCCCATGGTAGCCCCTCTGGTATTCAAATTGCCGATACTGAAAAGAATATCACCAGAAATTACCCCGATAACCAAAGGTTTTCCATCCTTATGAACCACTCCGACAACCTGATAACTGCTGTCGGCAAGTTGACGTAAAGACAGACCTGCCAAATCCATTTCATGTTTGTCAGGTTCGGCGCCTTTCTTAAGCCAGACCATCCCGTTAACGTAATCAATTTCGACACGATAGGCTTGAAAAGCATTTGGCCCAAGAAACCCATCAACCGGACGCGCAGATTTTTTTGAATACCAGGCGCCCAGGGTTGGGCCTTCAACCGAAAATGCAGGGACTCCAACAATTCCCACATATTTTAATTTTACCTTGCCCCAAACTATTTCATCAATTCTTACCACCCTGAATGTTTGCTCATTGGGAGGCCACCATCCCCACATATTTGCACATCCTGCCGTACCAGTAATCCCTGGCCAGGCAGGATGTTTTTCTGAAATCTTCAACAATTTATCTTCCGATATGAAACTGTAGGAAGCTCCGTTATCCAAGGCAAAACTCATACTGTCGCCATCAATGACCGCATCCATCTGGATAATTCCCGTTTTAGGATTGACATGAGCCGGCGATGGGATACCCTGGTGTGCAAGACTTCCAGGTAATGCAATTGTCAGCTTTCGACCGGGGTAATCAAAAATCATCTGATATTGTTTCAAGACCGCAGAAGGCAGATTTGCATCGTTATGCATGGTGGTGAATAACCAGAAGGGTTGAAACATCACCTTCGATTTCACCCCTTCGAAATTCAGGGTCATCCCACCGAGGCGGATTGACAAAGGCGCGGATACTTCAGCGTTTGAATTTCCGGCATTTGTATTATCACGTGCCGGCAGGTCGATTCCCAGATCGCGTGCCAGTGGCTCGCTCATGGTGAAGGTTGGGTTTCCGGTATCAACCCAGAGGCGCACCTTACGCCAACTTCCATCGGCTCTCTGAATCTCGGCTTCGACAAGCATCCGGTTGTGATCAAGGATAAATGGAACAGTCACGTTTGTGAGACTTTTATCCTGGCACACTGAAATAAGGAAGAAAAGGCAAAAGCCTGCCGATAATGCGACCTGAATAAGTTTTTTCATGTTTCAGAGATTTGTAAGTTGTTGATAATCATACACCAGCAAAGTATCTCCATGCCTGATAAAAAGCCTTCCCCCGGCCATGAGCGGATGAGAAAAATGTTCTTTGGACCCTTTGGCTATTTTGAATGATCCGGTCAGGGTCATTTTACCCCGGTTTAAACTGACAAGGCCGACCTCACCGGTTTGGCCATAGATCACCATGTCTTCGCCTGCAGAAAAAATGGCTCCTGCTTTAAAGGACAGGGAATCAACATTCTTTCCTGTCAGAGCATCGACACTCATCCATAACGGCTGGCTTTTTGAAGATCCGTACAGGAAATTACCAATCATAACAAACCCGCCAAAGTAGGTATTGAATTCATCATTGGACCAGTTTTTTTTAATCTGCGTTCCGTCTTGTGATATTTCAAATTTAGCGGCGCCATTCCCACCACCGGCAACCATGTATATAAATCCTTCCGAATAGATGGGATTGTTAGAGGGGGCGTCACCTTTTAATGATAATTCATAGGTCCATAATACCTCCCCGGTTTCTGCATCCAATCCGAGCATGGCCAACTCCGAAAAAGCCACAAGCAGGTTCCGTTCATGGTGACGGAAAAACAGGGGAGCGGTATATCCGGGAGTTTCACCATCTCCCGCTGATTTCCATATGATTTTCCCGGTAAACCTGTTCATACAGACAATATTTGTATCCGGCCCACCCGGGAGACAGTAAATCCTGTCTTTCTCAACCAGGACAGGCATCGAATAGCCAAATACTGCATTTACTCCATGCATGTCCCGGATCATATTTACTGTCCATTGTTTTTGCCCGGTTCTCGTATTAAAACATGCAATATCTCCCATACCTGAGCAAGTATAGATCGTACTGTCAATGACTGTGGGCGAAGCCCGTGATCCCGGGAAATTTGCCGACCATTCATTGCCATATGGTGTTTTCCATAACAGCGCACCATTGAAATCATAAGCGAACAAATAGCCTGTCCTTTCTGTCTCACCAGTAACAAATATCCTGTCGGAGGTTACAGCCGGAGTACTGTACCCATTTCCAAGGCCTTCTATCGTAAGCAGCGGAGGAGGATTTATTTCTTTTACGCCTGCAAAAACCTTGTTTATGAAGAAGAATGCGACCAGCAATAAAGCCAGATCCCGTCTTATCTTAAGATTCATTATTTTTTCAGGAATTGTTGAATGTTCTCTATTAATTCCGAAGGATCCTGTAGTCCGTTCATTATGACATTTTCATCTTCCTTTTCCCGATAAAAAACGGTCGTCGGTACAGAAATGGCTAATCTGCCTGGGGTGACTTCATTTAAAAAGACTTTCCGTTTCAAAATATTGTCATTCCTGAAATAGGCGGAATCAACCTCCGGATTCATTTTTACCGCGATGAAATTTTCAGTGATCAACGGTATCACCTCTTTGTTGGTAAAAACTTTTTTGTCCATTCGCTGACATTTGTCACACCAGGAAACATAGACAAATAGCAACATTGGTTTATTCTCACGCCTGGCTATTTCAAGTCCTTCAGTCAGTGAATACCATTTAATTGTTTCAGGTTTTGTGAAAGAAAACAAAAGGACGGAGATGAGTGACAAGAATATTACTTTTTTCATGATTTTTTGGTTTAGGATTATAAAAAATGTTTATTAAACTGTTGTAATATACAACCATGAAACATCCATGGCCCAACATTTTATGTGAAATCTGATTAATAGAAGGTAAAAACCACTAACTTCCGGATATAAAGTGCAGCCTTCTGGCAATCCAATGAACCCGTCTATCCATCAGACAACGGTACGGTAATCATTACCTCAATATCGGCAAATGAGACCGTTTCCGGTGCTCGGGCTTTGATTCTTCATTTGTTTTTTATTACTAATTTCTTGTGTATGATTGACTCATTTAAAATAAACTCTACAATATAATATCCTTGTGGGAGAAGCGAAACATCAATATTGTTTGACCCCTGGTGAATATTTAACAGTCTGACCCCGTTTTCATTATAGAAATTTACTTCCTTGATCTTTCCCTTGAGGTCGGATGGAATGGAAATTATTTGGTCAGCCGGGTTAGGATATATCAAAAAGCTTGCTGATAAATCTTTTTCCGGGGTTGAGATGGCCCGGCATGCTGTTTCAATTTCCGCTACATTATTGCACCCTGCTGAATTATTTTGAACAACAACATTTCCGTTAGGACTTGACAGATAGCTGCACACACTAAGCACTTCGCATGTTGAAAGTGAATCATTATCCGAGATAGTGAGATCCGCAATTGAATTAGCGTTAATGTTATCCAATCCGGTCAGGGTATGCAATGAGTTATTGTCATTTATCCAAAGAGTTTCGCCGATAGAAGTTAATGCGGAAAGACTTTCAAGGCTGGATAAAACAGGGTTTTGTCCAATGGCTAAACTGCCGCCGATTATAGATAAATTGCTTAATCCTTCCAAACTGGTCAGGGATGAATTCTGAGACAGAATAAGTCCGTCTCCTGTTGAAGTCAAATTTTCCAAACCGCCAGGATTGGTTAGAATCGGGTTTCTGCTGATGTTCAAACCTCCGCCAATGGTGATAAGAGCATTCAGCCCTGATAAACTCATGAGTGAAGAATTATCGTTTATCATAAGATAACCGCCAATGAAAGCCAGTGAATTCAGACCGTCGAGATTGTTTAATGACGGGTTATAATCCAGTTCAAATGCGTATCCGACATATGCCAATCCCCCAAGGTCGTCAAGACTGTTCAACAAAGCATTACCGCCGATTGATATTTCATTCCCAACGGAGATAAGATTATTCAACCCTGATAGATCTGTCAGAGAAGAGGTGTTCCTTATGTAAAGGTCTGTGCCAACAGATACGATTGAACTTAATCCGTTCAGATTGGTGATATCATTTCCTGTGATGTAAACAATGCCTTGAATTTCCGTGCAATTGGGATGGGTAAATGGAAAACTGTCAATCTGAGCCTGGGTGGAAAAGGTGATGCCCTGGGGCAGACAAGGCTGGGCGATGACTGGAATCCTTATTAACAGGATAACAGCTAATATTACACACTGCTGTTTCATTTTATTTTTTCTTTGGTCGTGGCACCTCTCTGAAAGCCCAAAGATATAGTGCCTGATGACTGCTTACAAAATCAATCTGCGAGTCCGACTGAAAAGCCGATGTATTCCGAAGATTGAAAAACAATTTGTGATTCATCCGCGATTAAAAACAGGTTCAGTTCACCGATCCATCCTGCCGTTTATCGAGGTTAAATGACCTTTCGCATATTGCTGTTTTTTTCCGTTGATGATACATCGATTTTTGCATCAACAACATGTAAAACAGTTCTTGTATGAAAAATCTGCAAATGCTTTTTTTGATTGCCATTCTTTCCATGGCAAGTTTTTCAGAGCAAATCTGCGCACAGACCGTCTCCACCTTTCTTACGGGTAACGGGCTGAATGGCCCTGATGGTTTTGCCCTCGACGAGGAGCAGAATCTCTTTGTTGCAAACTGGGGAGGAGGCGCTGGAACCACTGTGCTGAAGATCACACCCGGAGCTGTGGTCAGCACCTTTGATTCAACCTCTGATGCCCCCGATGGACTGGCTTTTGATGAAACAGGAAATCTGTATGTTTCAAATTACAACAGCGGGATTATCCATAAAATAGCTCCTTCAGGAAATAAAACCCAGTTCGCATCAGGGCTGATCAATCCCAGTGCGCTCGTCTTTGATACTTCAGGTAACCTCTATGCTTCAAATTACGGGAGTAATACTGTAAGTAAAATCACTCCTGCAGGTGTTGTGAGCATATATGCTTCAGGTTTCAGCGGACCTCTGGGGCTGGTATTTGATCCTGTCGGGAATCTCTATGTTTCCAATTATAATACCGGAAAAATCCACAGGGTTGCCCCCGATGGCACGACGACCCTTTTTGCTATGGTTCCAAATGGTTCCACATCAAAAATCCAATACCTGGTGCGCGGTCAGTCGGGAAATCTTTACCTTCCCTCGAATGGCCACAATAAAATTTATCGTATTTCGGACTCCGGAGTAGTTTCCGTTTACACGGGGACGGGCATTCCGGGTTCAGCCAATGGCCCGCTTGATTCAGCCCAGTTCAATGGCCCGAATAGCATAGCCCTGACAAGCCAGGGCGATCTTTACATATCTGAATACAATGCGAACAGGATACGCAAGATTACCGGAGTTGAGTTCCCTGTCGGTCTCGAACCCGATACGGGAAGAACAAATTCAGATGGGTATCAGTTAAGGATATTTCCAAACCCGTTTTTAACGACAACCAGCATTTTCATGGAGTCATCTGACCCCGGTGACTTCAAAATTTTTATCAGTAATAGTTCTGGGAGTATTATTAAACAGTTTGATATTTGCAATAGCCCGCCAGGAAAAAATTGCATATCTTTTAATGGAAGTTTATTGAAACGGGGGTTTATGTTTGCAGCCTGATTTGTAATAACCAGATAGTATGCCTACAAAAGATGATCTGTATTAAATAGTGAAATTTGACCTGAATAATAAATTATTGACCTATGAAACGAATTCTTCTCTCATCAACTTCTTCCGTCTTTCTGACCATGACCATCTTCCTGGGTTTTTCCTTCCAATTGTCAGCCCAGCAAAACAATATCCCGTTTGATAAAGATCTCTGGGAATTTACGGATGCAAAGCAAACTGAATTCCTTGGAAGATCATGCCTGGCAGGTACTGCATACCTTAAAAGTCCGACCTTTGAAAACGGGGTGATTGAGGTAGATATGGCAGTTACAGGACAACGGTCATATCCGGGAATCATGTTCCGCATGGCATCAACCGAAGATTATGAGCGGATCTATATCCGTCCTCATCTTCCTGCACTCTTTCAGAATGTGGTGCAATATGTTTCCACCTTCAACGGGATCGATTCCTGGCAACTTTATACCGGCCCGGGCAGCATAGCAAGTGCAGAAATCCCGAAGAACAAATGGTTTCATGTTAAAGTTGAATTCAAAGGAGACCAGGCGCGTATTTACCTTAACAATACGGTCACCTCTGCTCTTGAAATACCTCATCTTGGACATGGGGCACGAACCGGAAAGGTAGGGCTTTTCGGCCCCAATGACGGTACTGCCTATTTTTCCAGCTTCTCCTGCCGGGAAGATAATTCCATCTCATTTAAACCGCAGAAACCCGTTGAAATGCCATATGGTACTATTCAGAACTGGGAGATTTCACCTGTTTTCAAACTGAGTGAAATTGATAACGAACTGTCGCCTGAAGCACAGGGGATCGCTGACATTGTATGGAAAGAGGTTCAATGCCGTCCCGATGGGATCGTGGACATTTCGCAATACTTTTCCCGCATGGGAAATGCACCTGATGCCATTTTTTCCAGGACTACTATCGAATCGGCTACGGATGATAATAGGCTGTTTGCCTTTGGTTACAGCGATATTGTTTCTGTGTTCCTTAACGGGAGGCTTCTTTTCTGTGGCAATAGCGCATATGCCAGCCGTGACCCTTCATTCCAGGGCATCGTAGGCCTCAACGACTACATCAGCCTGCCGTTGAAAAAGGGGAAGAACGAACTGATGATTGTGTTGGCTGAAACATCCGGTGGCTGGGGGTTTATCTTCCAGGATTCCAAATCCATCTTCCAGGATAAAAAACTTGTTAAAAGATGGGAGATTAAAAACAAATTGAAATATCCCGAATCGGTCCAATACGACCGCAAGAGGGATGTGTTTTATGTTTCAAATTTTTATAATGAGGGCAAGGAGTTCATCTCAAAGATCAAACCAAATGGTGAAATTGTTAAAGTTGAATGGGTAAGCGGTCTTATGCAGCCTGCAGGAATGTGCATGAGCAATGATAAGCTATATGTCGTTGGAAGGTATGCATTGGTTGAGATCGATCCTGACCAGGGAACTATTCTGAACCGGTATCGTTTTCCCAATCCCGGAATGCCCAATGATGTTGCCGCAGATGAGAAAGGAAATTTCTTTATCACCGATACCCAGCGAAATTTAATCTACCGGCTTTCCGGCGGTAAAATGGAAGAGTGGCTAACCAGTGAAGATTTGCCAAAACCAAACGGAATCTGCATTGACAATGGGCGGATGCTGATCGGCACTTCTGGCGACGGGTGTATAAAAACCGTCGATCATGAAAACAAGTCAATATCCACTTTGGTATGTTTGGGTGAAGGAGCCATCATGGATGGAATTTCAGCCGACGGGAAAGGAAACTACCTGATCTCTGACTATAACGGCCGGCTTTTTAAAATCACCGGCAAAGGCGAAAAACAACTGTTGCTGAACACAACGGCCCCATCACGGTTTTGTGCCGCATTTGAGTATGTCCCTGAGAATAGGCTTCTCATCATCCCCACCCTGTTTGATAACCGTCTGGTAGCCTATGAATTAATCGGAGAATAAATAGAGAGTGGCGGTCCAACCTTCTGACCTCCTTTATTGGTCTTTTTTGTTTTGCTCCTGTAAAATTCAGAAACTTGTTTGATTGTAACTAATCAGTCATTTTTATAATCGGCGATGACACTCAGTGCTTGTAACACATTTTGTCCATTTTTTATGGTAGTGTCAATAATGGATCTCAGGATGGCAAAATTTTCGGCAGCGTTAAAT
>CAIWTA010000319.1 GCA_903915465.1 uncultured Bacteroidales bacterium
ATCAGGAGGCTTATCGTAAGATCTACGGGAAAGTAAAAGAGAACGATAAGTATATTGCCAGGATGTATGATAATATTACAGGATCAAAATATATGCTGACACTGCAGGGATTATTGGCTAATAAAGTGATATCCGAAACAGATTTAGACGGATTCAGCGAGAAAACCCGGGATGATATTATTAAAACCATGAGTCCACTCTGAAAAGTATCTATCCATGACCAGCGTTGGGCTAAAGATACTATATTTCAGCGGCTTGCATAATCCCGGCCTTAAGGCCGGGATTATTGATAACCAATACGTTACTGGACTTTATCCAAAATATAATACTTTTCGGAGTGGGCTCAATAATTACATCAAGTTCTATAGTAGACGCTGAGGCGCAGAGAAATTATTAACAATTGTATTACTTTCCGTTGCAGCCCAGCTTCAAAAATTTTGATCAATCCTGCACCTCAAAAAAGATACAGCCCCGAAAACATGATCAGGAATGTCATAACAAGTATATTTGCAACTGAGGAGAACCACTGAAACGATTCTTATGGTAAATTATGAAGGTATACCTTTTAAGAAAGTTTACATCCTTGGTGCTCTGATTTTCATTATTACTGCATGGTTTTCCGTTGGATATAACCAATTTGATGAACATTTCCAGATTCTCGAGTTTGCCGGGCTGAAACTCGGACTGACGTCACAAGCAAACCTTCCATGGGAATACGAATGTATGATGCGACCGGCTTTCCAACCAGGGATTGTCTGTATCATTTACAAAACAGTTTCGCTTGTCGGGATCACAAATCCATTCTGTATCTCTTTTATTGTCAGGCTGTTTTCTGCTTCGCTTACTTTTCTTGGCATTCACATGATGATCAGGTTGTTTACACCTGTGATAAAGAATCCAAAACTCCTATACGCTTTTCTTCTGCTCTCCTTTTTACTTTGGTTTGTACCTTACAACAGCGCCCGCTTTTCTTCTGATACAACAGCCGGTGTGATTTTCCTGATAGGATCAGCCTGGTTTTTACTTCGACACAAACTGAAACCATCAGATTATTTCCTGACAGGGATATTGCTGGGTATTTCCTTTCTTACAAAATACCAGATGGCCTTAATGATCCTGGGTTTTGCAGCATGGCTGGTAACTATACATAAAGCGGGGGTGCGGAATTTTCTACTGTTCGGCACCGGGATAATCCTGGCAGCGGCTCTGGGCGTTTTGATCGACAGGTGGTTTTATGGAGAATGGGTACTGACCTCTTTTAACTATTTCCGACAAAATATTCTTCTTGGTAAAGCCTCGGGTTTTGGCATAAGTCCATGGTATTACTATTTCGAACAGGTCTTTATGAATGCCATTCCCCCGTTGAGCCTGGTGTATATTCTGGCAGTTCTTATGTATCTCTGGTACTATCCGAAAGATGCACTGACATGGGCGATTGTGCCATTTTTGGTTGTCCATTTCCTGATCCCGCATAAAGAGATCCGGTTCCTGTTTCCGGTAATTGGGTTTCTTCCTGTCATGATCATCAGGTCAGCAGATGGATTCCTTCAAAAAAAAGGATATAAATTACTGGAGCATAGTGCTACGAAAATTTCTGTGAAGCTATTCTGGTACCTGAATATCCTGATGGTTATCATTCTGGCCTTTCGCCCGGCCGATGCTCAAATATCTTTGTATCAAAAACTTTGGAATGATTATGAATCGCCTGCAAAACTATATTTTACCGGTGATAATCCATATCACAGAGCTGCTGTTGATGTCAATTTTTACAAAAGAAAGAGTCTTGTAATTGTTCGGGTAGATTCTCTGCAAATGATCATTCCTTCGCATGATACCGTTGGCCTTTTTCTTACCGATAACCCGGATTTGCAGGCCGATGAACAATTCACCCCGGTACTGATATACTCCTCTTTACCACAGTGGGTACTCCGATTCAATTTTAACCATTGGGTTGATCGCACTTATTTTTGGCAAATTTATGAATTGAAAACAACACCAAAACAACAATAACTTTCTGTGAATAAAAGGAATATCTTCAATGGTTTTACAATTTTCGTGGCAATTGTTTGCCTGCTCACTTTTACGCTGAATATGATCAATGGCAGGTTCTGGCTTGCTGATTTCCGGGTTTATTATTCTGCTGCCCGAAGCTTTTTTTCCGGCGAACAGGTCTACCAAATTTCTTTCGTTTCGGGATCTGGTTACTATAAGTACAGTCCTGTCATCCTCTTTTTCTTTCTTCCTATTTGTTTCCTCAGCTTTAAGATAGCATCTGTCGTATATTTTTTTATTCTTGGGGTTGGATACTGGTATGCTTTTACAGTGATCCGGAAATTGTTGAAGAAGTATTTTTTTACGTGGGATGGTAAATATGAAGTATTGGCTGTCAGCTTATCTTTTATCTGTATTCTGATATATTTTACCAGGGAAATGCACCTTGGAAACATCAATATCTTCATGCTGTTGCTATGTTGCCAGGCGCTTTGGTGCTACCTTGAAGACAAACCCGCTTCAGGAAGTTTATTTTTGGGATTGGTTCTTTTAACAAAGCCATTTTTTCTGCTTCTGCTACTTCCTTTAATCTGGAGGAAAAATTGGAAAGCTATTGCCTGGTTAGGCTTTGTATTGGCTTGCGGAGGGATGATACCATTTCTTTATCCGGGAATTACAGAAAGCCTGATACTTTATTCAGGTTGGTTCAAGGCAATACTGGCCCATGATTTAACTTTTCCGGGGATGAATTCTCTGGGTTATATTTTCAGACATGGTGTTTTCCCTGCCCTGCCAGATTATGCTGAATATTTGATTATTCTGGCGGCATGTGGGTTTGCAACATGGTTTATTTTAGCCAATCTAAAGTCAGAACGGAAGGAGAAAGATGGCGATGTTCAATCGGAAATTAATTTCATTTTCGAATGGTTTTTGATTATTTCCCTCCTCCCAGTTTTGTTTAAAACGGATTGGGTTCAGCTCCTGCTCAGCGCGCCATTGATCACTTTCATGATATTTTATCTTTTCAACACAAAAAAGTATTGGCTGATCCCGATCATGGTTTTTCTTCTCTTCTTCTTTGGAGCGAATTCGGATGACCTTCTTGGAAAGGAACTATCTGGTAAACTTTTTAAAATGGGACTCATGGGGATAAGTGATTTCCTTCTTGTGATGCTCTCACTGCTCATGTTCCTGGATTTTAGAAAAAGGAAAAACCTCATTCATCCGGAACGATCACAGGATAAACCCAAAGGGCAGGTGATAAACTCCGGTTCCGGTCCATAGCCGCATTCCGCAGCTTTGGCTGGCAGAGTCAGATGCGATTATGCACCGTTTTTATTCAATATACAGTTCTCTAACTCAGTTACTTTATCATTTAACTGAAAATACTTTTCAGCAATCATCCTTCCGTTTTTTCCAAATCGAATTCTTTCATTCTCGTCTCTTACCAATAATTCAATTTTCTGACAAAACATATCTAAGTCCAAATAATCTACAAGAAAACCTGTTTGATTTTCCCTGATAATTTCCGGATTGCTTGAAATATTGTAGGCAACTACCGGTTTTGACGCAGCCATTGCCTCAACAATTACATACCCAAAACCCTCCCACGAGGAAGTCAAAACAAATATATCAAGGTTGTGCATGAAGTTTCCCATATCTTCAACAAAACCTAATAGAATGACATCCTGCTTAAGTTTATATTCAGCAATCAATTTTTCGATTTCAGGTCTTAGTTCCCCGGTACCTGCAATCAGCATTTTGAACTTGACACCTTTTTCCTTTAGCGTATAAGCTATTTTGATAAGATCCTTTTGTCGTTTTTGGCTGGTTAATCTCCCCGCGTTTCCTATTATCAGCTCGTCTTTGACAGAATGAAAATTTTTCTCTTTTGAGCTTTTATCAAAAAGGGCCAACTCAATTCCGTGGTAAATAACCTTAACTTTTTCCTCAATTTTTATTGACTTGCTAAGATTTTTAAAAATGGTTCTTTTTGTTTCTAATGAATTGGCAACTATATGTGTCAGAATGTTATTAAACAGAATGCGATTTGAGATTGTGTTTTTGATGGGAACAGCCAGCCCTCTTAAATAAACAATATTTTTAACATTTGCGATTTTAGCTGAAATACCACCGGCTTTTATATCCGGAGAAGTTGTAAATACTACAGTGTCGATTTTTTCTCTTTTAAAAAACCGGAAAAGCAGGATGTACTTATAAATATTTAAGAATGAGAAATTTTGCAACTTAATCTCAAACAGTTTAATATTATGTTCTAATGCTTTCTTACAGAGCGGAGAATCTTTACTTGCAACGATAAACACATTATAATGTTTCTCAATAAACTGTAAAGCATATTCCAAATGCAGTTTTTCTCCGCCACCCCAAAAGCCAGTTGTATTGAAAAAGCAGATATTTTTCATTTAGTTATCGTTTCTCCCGACAATAACAAGGAACAATCCTTGTGCTTTGATTATTAGCGAATTAACAGTTTGTAAAACCAGTTTACGAAATACGCGTCATCTTTATTGTAAATACTTTCGCATGACGTATGGAATTTACCGTAAAAATCTGTGTTTATTGTTGTTGGTAGTATAACATCTCCGTTGGTATTACAAGGCGTTTACCTGATATTCAGCGTTGACATTCAGTTTCTGCAAACAAACAGCATTCCAATGAAATTCAATGAATCGTCAATGCAAATATAGTTTTTATGCATAACATCGTATAAGAAGAAAGAAGAATTCTTATTGGTGGAATTTTGATGGCAGCTATCCCGGGTATGCAGGATTTGGCTCTCATCCGTGATCTGGCTGTCTAATCTTGTGTATTTGGTGTTGTTTCATAACTTTGTGAAAAAATCCGGGTTTTTAAAGTTGATATTTTGAAATTCCTGCTCCTTATCCTTCTCCTGTTGTATGTTCCGGTAATTTTAATTTCCCAGGTCGTTTATCAGGATTTGGGGAACACGAATATTTATGATTTCGTGGATGAACTGGCAAACCTGAAAATCATCTCTGTCCATAGCCAGGTCAAACCCTATTCAAGGGTTCTGATTGCAGAAAAATTGAAGGAAGCATTGTCAAAGCAGAATCAATTGAATAAGAGGCAAAAAAATGAATTGTCTTTTTACCTGAAGGATTATAATTTTGAGATTCAATCCGATCTTGCTTATTTTAAAAATGGAAAAGGATTGTTTAAGAAAACCGACAATTTTGGAATTCCTCTGAATCCATTGGCTTTCCTTTACAAAGACTCCCTTTTTTCTTTTTCTTTCAGGCCTGTCTGGGGAATCAAGTATATTGTCAACTCAAACGGAACCGCTTACCACCGGTGGGGTGGAGCAGAGATCTTCGCGACCGTAGGTAAACACTTTGGTTTTTATTCCAGCATCCGGGACAACCACGAAAACCAGATCATGGTGAATCCGCAATATTTCACCCAGGATGAAGGGGCAGTGTGGAAAGAAACCGGGGCAGGTGCAGATTACAGTGAAATGCGCGGAGGAGTCACATACGCCTGGAAGTGGGGTTCTGTTGCGTTAACGAAAGACCATTTTGAATGGGGTGAAAATTATCATGGATCGAATATTCTTTCGGGGCGAACACCCTCCTTCCCATATTTTGAGCTACGGATGAACCCGGCAAAATGGTTTGATTTTACTTATGTCACAGGATGGCTTAATTCAAATGTGATCGACAGCAGCCGTTCATATAATATTCCTAGCGGTACACGAAATTTCTATTTCAATAAATTCCTTTCTGCTTCCATGTTCACTTTTACACCCTGGAAAGGCCTCGATCTTTCTGTAGGGAACTCGGTTATTTCCAGCTCCGGGAGCTACAATCCCGCATTCCTGAGCCCTTTTCTGTTCTTCGTAAACTTCAACTATTCAGGCAATTCTCTGCAGAAAAAATATTACGGCCAGAATTCGCAGCTTTTCTTCACCGTAAGTTCCCGTCAAATCAGGCATCTGCATCTTTATGCTACGCTTTTTATTGATGATCTTGATTCCAGAGAATATGTTGGAAATACCACGTATAACAGTCTTAGCGGAAAAGCGGGGTTCAGGATCAGCGATTTTCCTGTGCCGAATCTTTCATTTACCGGAGAATATACACGGTCTGCTCCAAATACTTACCTTTGCAGTGTCGCTACCTTAACTTATGCGTCGAACGAGTATGATCTCGGACATTATTTGGGGGATAATTCCCAGGAAATATACCTGGCAATTGCTTACAAACCAATCCGGGGGCTACACATCGGAGTTGATTATGTTTTTGCCCAGCATGGAGATGACCAGGTAAAAAAGACACTGGCAAAAATTCTATGGGAAAACCAGAAGCTGACAGCCGGTGTGAATTATGAATTCATCAACAATGCCTATGTGTTTTTACAATATGAATATAGCAAAGCCCTGGGCGATGTAGCTTATACGCCACCTATTTTCCGGGGCACAACAAATAACCTGGTGGCAGGTTTTAATATTGGATTTTAACAAATATAAACAAAACAGCTCTTATGAAAAAAAATTGCTTAGTCCTGGGTCTGACACTGGTTATTCTCGCGGGATTGAACTTTCAGGCTTCAGCCTGCACCAACTTCATCTTTACCAAAGGTGCCACAGTTGACGGATCGGTAATGATCACTTATACGGCCGATTCACATACTTTATATGGTGAATTATATTACAAACCGGCAAAGGATTACCCTGCCGGTGCCATGGTAGATGTGTATGAATGGGATACAGGAAAACACATGGGAAAAATTCCTCAGGTGAGGCATACTTATTCTGTGGTTGGGAATATGAATGAACATCAGGTGGCAATTGGGGAGACCACTTACGGGGGGAGAGAAGAATTGTTTCACCAAAAAGGCGCGATAATTGATTATGGCAGCATGATGTATATGGCGATGCAAAGGGCAAAGACCGCCAGAGAAGCCATCAAGGTAATGACGGGTTTGGTCGCACAATATGGTTACGCCAGTGAGGGAGAATCAATGTCGGTCTCTGATGCCAATGAAGCCTGGATATTTGAGATCAATGGAAAAGGTGAAGGACAAACAGGTGCGGTATGGGTTGCGCGCAGGATACCGGACGGGTATGTTTGTGCACACGCCAACCAGCCCCGTATCACACAGTTTCCTTTGAATGATCCTGAAAATTGCTTGTATTCTCCTGATGTAATCACATTTGCTCGCGCAAAAGGTTGGTTTGACGGGAAAGATGAAGAGTTTAGCTTCTCCGACACCTATGCTCCGCTTACTTTCAGTGGCGCAAGAGCTTGTGAAGCCAGGGTTTTCGCAATGTTCAACAGGGTGAATTCCAAAATGGGACAATATGAAGGATATGCCATGGGGAATATTCAAAGAGGAAAGTGGGATTACGCAACCAACCGTATGCCCCTCTGGATATTACCTGATAAAAAAATATCCGCCCACGATGTGATGGAGCTCACGCGTGACCACTATGAAGGAACTAAAATGGATATGACAAAAGATATAGGTGCCGGCCCTTTTACTTCTCCTTACCGCTGGCGCCCAATGACATGGAAAGTTGACAGTGTTGACTATGTGCATGAAAGAGCCAGTTCAACCCAGCAAACAGGTTTTGTTTTTGTCGCACAGTCAAGATCGCAATTCCCGGATCCGATAGGCGGGATTTTCTGGTTTGGTGTAGATGATACTTTTACTACTGTTTTTAACCCGATGTATTGCGGAATTACCCAAATTCCTCATTCCTATGCAGAAGGAAACGGGACCATCCTGAAATATTCTGCTACATCTGCATGGTGGACATTTAATTTTGTAGCAAATTGGGCTTATACCCGTTACAGTTATATGATCAAAGACATCCAGAAAGTTCAGCGCGAACTGGAGTTGAAATATACAGACGAAACCGTAAACAAGATTGATAAAGCTGCGCTCGCGCTTTATAAGACTGATAAAACGAAAGCCAGGGCATATCTGACAAACTATTCTGTAAAAACCGGGGATGCAACGGTTGCACGCTGGAAGACACTCGGTGAATATCTTCTCGTTAAGTACATTGATGGTAACATTAAAAAAGAGAAAGATGGAAAATTCGAGGATAACGGAACCGGCCAGGCCGTGATGCCTTCACAACCCGGTTACCCCGAATGGTGGCTGAAAGAGATCGTCAGAGAACACGGTGATGTGGTTAAACAGATAAAGTAGGAATTTCATACCTGGGCTCAACATCAGGAAGATTGAGATTGGTGAAAGGTCGAAAGCTGAACGAAGCATACAGCTTATCAAACCCTTATCGCCACCTAATCTAATGAAAGCATACAGAGACCTTAGACAAAGCTTATACGTAGTCTGGAGAAGACTGAACAAACCTTGGAGAGAGCTTAGAGAAACTGAAAGAAGAAATGACGCAATACTTGTGCGGGTAAGAAAGTGCTATTTACCGGCTTACCGTGAATTTCCCATGATATTGTCTGTTTTGTCCATTTACCGAATAGAAATAAAGCCCTGATGACAAATCCTCAACGGAAAATTGAAACACGTTTTTTCCATATTGTTGCGGCTTACCAGCTATTTTCTTTACCTCTTTTCCGTAAGTATCAAATATTTTTAAGATAACTTCTCCGGAAACATTTTCATTTAAGGGGATATTAATAATATCAGCAGAAGGATTAGGATAACATTTCCCGGTCAAATTTGAAACAGAGATGTTTTCAATTCCGGTCGATAAAGAAAATGAAAGATCGTCTACAAACATCACCGAACCTACATGATAATCAGACCCGGTTACAGGACCGGTGATTGAAATTTGAATAATAGCCAAATCGGGCACTTCATTAGTTGTGTAGTTTAAGGGAACCGTTAAATGGGTATAGGTACTTACCGTAGAAGGAAGAGCGACAGCCCCTTGTGCAATTGGGCTACCAGCTTTCTCTAAACTCACGTTAACAGAAAACTTGTCTCCGCCAATTGATGTGAATTTATAATAGACTTCAAATGAATGATATTGCTCAGAGATAGCAAAGCCAGTGCCTCCGGGTCCACTTTGAATAACAGGTCCGATAATTGTACCCAGAAAGTTTACAACCTCGCCACGCAGGGCATATGAACCGGAATGGTTATCGGTAGTTTGTGTAATGTTAATCAAACCAGCAGAGGAAACATTTGATGTTGCCCAACCATCAGGGTCGCCTGCAGTCCAGGTTTCAAAACCGGAATTTGGAATTTGGGCATTAGTAGTCATGGAAATACCACAAATAAATGCGATTAAAAAAATCAGGGTTTTTTTCATTGTCGTTTGTTTTTATAATTTTTTCTGAATTCAAGTTGCAGATGCAATTTTTTGTTTTGTAAATGTAGGAGATAAAAATAAATTTGGGGAAAAAAATCAATGAAAACATTTTTCGTTATCTGATTTGATGTTCCTAATTATTTTCATTAGGAGAAGACTTTGCGGTTAATCATTTTTAGCAACCTATCCGACTAAAAGATTAAGAGACTGTTTAAATTCTATTTATTTCGTTTATTATGATATTCACCCCTTTCAGGGATGAATTACATTTCCCGTGTGTAATTTAAATGAAACCCTTTCAGGGTTTTCATTTCTGAAAAGTCCGAAGGACTTTAATTTTATTAGGGACTGACTAAAAAGTTGTTTTTATTTTCTCGCAGAGTGCCCCACCTCAAGGAAATTATAGGAACTTCAAAAATAATAACTTTTTGGTCAATTGTACTTTCTTTTGCTTCCACCAAA
>CAIWTA010000320.1 GCA_903915465.1 uncultured Bacteroidales bacterium
CAGAGATCGAAACTTTTGAGCATGTAATGGTTGAGAGTGTGACCCCCACCCACAATTACTCAAAATTTTCTGCGAAGTTAAACTCATGAAAATGTTTTTCGCTAAAAGTGACCGCCTTCAGGCATTGTCACCCGTTGGGTTCATTCAGATTTTAAAGGAAAAATCAGACCTGAACTCTTGCTTAAAATTTTCATTCCGTTTGTTCCCGTTGGCATAAATTTTTTCTTAAACCCAGGCGAGCCAGATGCCTAAAAAAGTCTCTAGGGCAAGAGCATAACACAATGACAAAGATCACCGCACCAGTACAGAAGCCGACCAATGGCGGAGCATCCAAAGAAGAAACCGCAGTTCTTGCAGCCGTAAAAACGGTTCTCAATCCTGAACAGAACAAAACCGAAGAAAAAAAGCCGGTTTTGCAGATTGAACCGGAAAAGCCGGTCATTCCCGCTCCGGAGCCAAAGAAGGAAATGACCATGCTGGAAAAAATCCTCAAGGTCGAAAATCTCCAGTTGGTCGTTGAAAAAAGGGCGAAACTGGTCCAGACCCGCTCAGAGCTGGAACGCTTCCAGATTTCCTCCAATGATTTCAATTGTTCCATGAGGCTGAATGATTCAGACGGAAACGTCTTCACCACCAGCTTCACTCCCGGAATCAAGAAAGTCATTGATTTTCTTAAATCATCATTCGATGCAAGCATCACCGATGTAGAAAACAAGATCACTTTCTAAAGCCTTCGGTTTCATTCAGCGATCTGGGTGTTCAGTCGAAAGACTGAACACCTTTTTTTATAGTCGTAAAGCCTGGAAGAAAATAGTGTCCTTTATTATTCATGTGCTCCATTGTAGTATTGCTTCATGAATTCAAGCTTAATACGGTTGTGGGATATTTTAGAGATCATGGAATCTATGGATGGCCAGGGAAAGCCTGTCAGATTTCAGCTAAAATATGTTACCGCTGACAGAACGAAAGGCACCGGCGGAGAGATCATTGAGCTGAAAGACGCCTGCAAATGCTCAGTAAGAACAAAACAGGGAAAGGAAATTTTCTCGGCAAAGCAGAACTTTCCAACCAATGACCTGGTTACGAAAGATCCCAATCATTGGGTCAATTCCACAAGGAATTGCCTGTTGCCCAATGGACAGAAGCGAAAATTGCATATCCGGCTGATCATCGAATTCAATAACAAGAAAGTCTGCTACTGATGAAACGAAAGATCGTTTACGAAAACGAGGTTACATTCATGCCGGGAGCCAAAGCTGTTGCCACATCCTATAAGAAAACGGAGGATGCAGCCGCAGAGAAGGTAGTGATCCCAAAAGATTTCTCTTCCTGGCCCTGGTCTCCCTGGGGTGACGACAATTTGTTTCCTCAGAATGTCCTGAAGGACCTTGAAAAGAATTCGATTGCACTCCGGGCGCTTGAAAAACGTAAGACTGTCCATTATGGCCGTGGTATCCTGGCTTATCGGGATAAAGGCAAGGATAACCTGGGTGCGCCCATCCGGGAACCGGTCACTGATCCCGAGGTGGTAGATTTCCTCAGGACTAACCGACTGAACTTTCAATGGATTGAGCTGATCGGCAGCCTTGAAATCTTTGCAAACGGATG
>CAIWTA010000321.1 GCA_903915465.1 uncultured Bacteroidales bacterium
CCGGGCGTTGCAGATATTGCAGCCGGAACCGTGACACTGACCCTGAACGCAACGGCCTATGCACCATGCAGCAACATTAGTGATGCGATGGTATTGACCATCAATAAACTGGCGATAGCTGATGCAGGTCCGGATGCTGCGATTTGTGAAGACTCAGCATTCACTGTATTGGAATCAAGCGCTTCAAATTATGGAACGCTTTTATGGGTATCTTCAGGAACCGGAACCTTTTCCGATGCTACGGTACTTCATCCGGTTTATACTCCGGGGGTTGCAGATATCCTTGCGGGAAATATTAACCTGATTTTACGAGCAAACGGAAATCCACCCTGCTCTTTTGTTCAGGACACCATGACCTTGAATATCACCCGCACCCCGGTAGCCGATGCAGGACCGAATAGTTCTACTTGCCAGGATATTCCATATACTGTGAGCGGTGCTTCTGCACAATACTATTCAAGTTTGCTGTGGATGCATACTGGCATGGGAACATTATCCGGTGAAACAACATTGACACCAATGTATCTCCCTGCCATCAATGAAACAGGAGCAGTGATTCTTTCCCTGAACGTCATGGGTATTGCACTCTGTCCAAATGTTGTGGACTATATGACGCTGGATATTGTTCCGAAACCTTCGGCAGAAGCCGGAGCTGACTCCTCGACATGCAAGGGAACTCCGTTTACTGTTTCACAGGCAACAGCCACCAACTATGGTGGAGTTTATTGGACTCATAATGGTTCAGGAACACTCATCAATGGAAGTACACTGACTCCGACTTATACCCCGGAAATCAATGAAAGCGGACCTGTCGTGCTATCAATGACCGTTTATGGATATTCTCCGTGCGGATCGATCGGGGATGTTATGGCTATAGAAATTACACCTTATGCCACTGTCAATGCCGGTACGGATATAGCAACCTGTGATGTTTCACCTGTGGCAATTACAAGTGCTGCCGCATCTAATTTTCTTGCATTGGTTTGGACAACTTCCGGTACTGGTACATTTAACAATCCTGCAGTCTTAAATCCTATATACACTCCCAGCCAGGCAGATGTTTTGAATGGACAGGTTATGCTTACAATAACTGCTATCGCAGGATCAAACTGTGCAGAAGTTTCGGATTCAATCTTGCTTATTATTTCCGGAGCAGCAATGGCTAACGCAGGACCAGATGCTTCAACATGCCTTGGTACTCCTTACGCTGTCACACTTGCTTCTGCCCAGAATTATATTTCAGTTCTATGGACACACAATGGACTAGGAACCCTGACAGGAGAAACGTCACTGGCACCTGTTTACACACCGGCGTTGGATGAATCCGGATCTGTAACATTGACACTGACAGTTATTCCTGAGGCACAGTGCCTGTCAGCAATTGACCAGATGATTCTGACAATTTCTCAACCATCATCTGGATACGCTGGTTCAGATGCCATAATCTGTGAAGATAGTTCATTCACATTGAATGAGGCAGTTGCCACAAATTACCAGGCAATAACCTGGACAACTGCGGGCTCAGGAGCATTCAACGACATTCATACCATGAACCCTTTGTACACACCAGGCACTGAAGATATCCTGAATGGATCTGTAAAGCTGACGCTGGATGTTACACCAATCGATCCTTGTCCGGCAGTATCTTCATACATGACCCTGATGATTTCAAGAAAGGCAATCGCAATGGCCGGCCCGGACACATCATCATGTTTCGGGGTACCATTTAAAATCACGGGGGCTTCTGTTCAAAACTTCAGCAGCATGACCTGGTCGCATGACGGTCAGGGAAACCTGATAGATATCAACACACTCACACCAACCTACCTCCCGGCAGCCGGAGAATCAGGAAACATAGCTCTGACGCTGATGGTACTTGGGAATCAGGGATGCAGCAGCTCTTTACAGACTGATCAGATGATATTATCAATAAATCAATCGATAATTGCAGAAGCAGGGCCAGATCAGACCATTTTTCCTAACTCAAGCACAAGGTTATCCGGAAATGCTTCCGGAGGAACCGGTCCGTATGTATATGACTGGGCCCCCGCAACATTATTGCTGGATGCCACTTCAGACCATCCGGAAACAGTGAAATTAAATAGTGATATTACATTTACACTCACTGTAACTAACCTGGCAACAGGATGTAAAGCCACAGATACTGTCCGGGTTTTCATGCAGAAAGATGTGATACCTATTATTGCTGTAAATGACTTTGATACAACACTCACTAACATCCCGATCAGAATAGATATTCTTCAGAATGATATTTATACGAAAGATAAGAATGTCAATGTGATATTGTGTGGCGGACCTTGGAATGGTTCTGCAGTAGTGAACAATGATAATTCAATACAATTCAGCCCTAACCGCGATTTTTCAGGAGGAGATTCCTTGTGTTATATCCTTTGTTACAGTGCTTATCCTTCTGTCTGTGATACTGCTATGGTATATGTTTTAACCAGTTCAGATGCTACGGCAAATGTGTTGAAAATATATAACATCATTACACCAAACGGAGATGGATCGAACGACCAATGGATCATTGACGGTATTGAAGAATTCCCTGAAAATTCAGTCAAAATCTTCAACCGCTGGGGCGATATAGTCAACTCATATGAGCATTACAATAATACTTCCGAAGTATGGAAAGGTCAGAATGACAAGGGAGAAATATTGCCGGATGGTACATACTTTTATACCCTTGCGATCAAGGATAGAAGTTCACGAACCGGATGGGTATTAATACGAGGCAGTTCCAGGTAATCTGGAACCAGATTTTGTTCTTAGGTAATGAAATACTGAAAATGCAAACAAACAGAATATGAAAAAAATAATCTTCATCAGCCTATTCGTAATTTCATCAACTGCCTTTGCCCAACAAGATATGTTGTTCACACATTACATGTACAACAAAATGGCATTGAACCCTGGTTATGCAGGGAGCAGAGAGGCATTGGCAATGGATCTGATCACAAGATTCCAATGGGTGGGAATTGAAGGAGCACCAAAAACAATATCCTTTACTGCTCATACTCCTTTGCGTAATCCCCATATCGGTCTTGGTCTTTCAGCGTACAGGGACGGAGTTGGGCCAACTGTTGATTACAACGTGATGGGAACTTTTTCCTACCGGATTGTCTTTAATACTACTAAACTTTGTTTTGGCGTGTCTGCCGGAATCAAATATTTTGACATCGATTGGTCAAAGATAAATCCGAAAGACAACGGAGATATTGAACTGAATAACCAGATGAAGAATAAAGTCGTACCTGATGTTGATTTCGGAATCTACTATTATGGCAACCACTTCTATGTGGGATTGTCGTCGAGACACCTGCTACAGAACCAGGTAGTGGTTTCCTCGACACCGGTTGACGGAAATACCACCTTTACCAAATTACTGTTGCATTTTTATGGAATGGCAGGCGGAGCAATCCCCTTGTCAGACAACCTTGTTTTCATGCCTTCGCTCCTTTGTAAATATGTTCAGAATGCTCCATTCCAGACGGATTTGAATGCAAGTTTTCTGATTTACAATGTCCTGACCCTTGGCGCATCTTACCGTACAGCGCAGGCCCTGGCTTTGCTCTGCGAAGTAAACATAACCAAAAACCTTTCTATTGGCTATTCCTACGATATCTGGTTCAATGCTTTGAAGTCCTTTAATAACGGATCTCACGAGATCCGGCTTAGCTACGACTTTGATATTTTTGATAAAATGCGAATGCTGACACCCAGGTATTTTTAATCTTCAACAACCCATTTTATGACAAAGCGTTCAATAATACTTTTTCTTGCTTTTTGCCTGAGTTTTTCATCCTTCGGGCAAATCAAAAATGCAAAAAAGGAAATGCAGCTTTTCAATTATGAAAAGGCAATTTTGATCCTTCAAAAATCTGTTAAAAAAGGCAATGCTGAAACAAAAAGAGAAGCGACATTACTTCTGGCAGAATCTTACCGGAAACAGAACGATGTACGCAATGCCAAAGTCTGGTATGCGCGAGCTGTCGAACAAGGGAAAATCGAGGCTATCAATTATTATTATTATGCCCAGTCTCTGCGCTCCTGCGGGGAATATGCAGAGGCGAAAAAGATGTTTCAGCGGTTTGATTCCACCTCAAAGGCTGATCAGCGGGGGAAAATTTTTGAAACGTATTGCGACAGCGTGGCTTCCTGGAGTGCTATACCACCTGGGTTTGAGATAACAAACGCCCAGACCCTTAATTCAAAAGAATCGGATTTCGGAGCGGTTTTTTATGAAACCGGAATAATTTTTACGAGCGACCGGGTGATTACAAAATCAGAAAACAAAACGTATGGATGGACTGGGAACAATTATCTTCACCTATTTGGCTCAAACCCTCAGGAACCGGAGAATTATTATGGCGAGTACAGCAAACCTAAACTTGCTCCGGGTTTTTTCAACGAGGATTATCATGACGGACCAGCTTCATTCAACAAGGATCAGACGCTGGCTTTTATAAACCGCACGTTTGTCCGCAAAGACAAAGGGAAGAAAGATTCTGGCAAAATCCGGACACATTTGTTAAAACTTTTTTATGCCATGAAAAAAGATAACAAATGGTCTTCTTTTGAACCATTTTTCCTCAACAACGATAACTATTCAATCGGACATCCTGCATTATCTCCGGATGGCAAAACTTTATTTTTTGTTTCAGATATGAAAGGTGGCCAGGGGGGAACGGATATTTACCAATGTTCATTTGAAAATGAGAAGTGGAGTAATCCGGTAAACCTGGGGATTGAGATTAATACGTTTGGAAATGAAATGTTTCCATTTGCTGCCAGTAATGGTGATCTTTATCTTGCTTCCGATGGACTGCCGGGTTATGGCGGACTGGATATATTTGTTACACGAAAAGTCGATGGAAAATGGTTAAAACCCAAAAATCTTGGCCAACCGGTAAATTCTTCGTTCGATGATTTTTCTTTAGCTATTGACAAAGCCGATAAATCAGGCCTGTTTAGTTCAAACAGACCGGGTGGGTTAGGGAGTGATGACATTTACAGCTTTAGAAGAATACAACTTCCACCACCTCTGGTTTTACCACTACCGACTTATGTGTCTGGATGTGTGAAGGATAAAAGTTCCATGACACCAATGCCTGGAGCAACGATCTTTCTGGTAAATGAAACCACAGGTCAGTCACTCGTAATTAAGACAAATCCGAACGGCTGCTTCAAAACACCTGTTAAAAAAGGAATTCACTATACAATAAAAGCAATGCAAACCACGTATATCGCCGATTGTTATTCCTTTGGGTTTGATTCCCTGAATCCGCAAAATGATCTTTCAATTCCACATGATTTGTTGCTGGATAAATTACAGGTGAATCGAATCTTTAAACTGGAAAATATTTATTATGATTTCGACAAATCCTTTATTCGTCCTGATGCCCGTCCATCCCTCGATAACCTCGTCAGGATACTGAAGGAAAATTCGATTAAAATTGAACTTGGTTCACATACAGATTCAAGAGGATCTGATGAATATAACCTCAGATTATCCCAGCAACGGGCAGATGCTGCCGTTCAGTACATTGTTACACAAGGAATTAGCCAGAACAGAATTGTCGCCAAAGGTTACGGCGAAACTATGCTTGTTAACAAATGTAAAAATGGCGTAAAATGCACGGATGAAGAGCACCAGGCAAACCGCAGAACTGAATTCAAGATACTTTCCTGGGTCGAAGATACCACCAATTCAACGTTTGATCCTGACCGTTTTAAAGATGGAGAAACGATTGATATCCGGGTTTTACATGAAGGGTTTTTTACAAACTGCCCGAAAACCAAATAATTGATCAACAAGTTTTTGACAAAAAACATTTTATGACTTCCTGTCCATGAAAATTTACAGTAAGCTAACATTCAAAGTATTAACCATATGAGATAAATCTGTAAAAGGAACCAGAATGTTATTAATCACTAATTTTACTTGACTTTAGCATAATTACACATTAATTTTGGCTTAACTCAACTTAAGATTAACCTTAAAACTGAAAACCATGAAGCGTCTATTTACTTTCATTGCCATGATTTTTTTAGGATGCAATCTTGTAGGACAAACTACCTACTTTGGCCCCAGTTATGTGCATCTTAATTCTTCTTCAAATTGCATTAATGATTATACATTGCTAAGCACACCAGACATTGGAAACAATCCTTCCGACATAATTTTGTTCAGCCATGTATGGGGTGTAGCCGGTGGTCACTCAGAATATATGACCAAAAGCTGCGGATTATGGTACACCGGAGCTGAATGGTCAATTTTTGACGAAACTCAACAAATGATGAACACGGAATTTGCATTTAATGTGTTAAATGCAAATGAAAATGGTGTGGGGTTCACCCACACAGTTACTGTGGAAAATCTTTACCAAAACTATTCGAAAATTGATAACCCGATCCTGAATGGTCATCCGGAAAAGATATTTTTCATTAACAAAACGTGGGCAAATGGTGTTTATGACACGGCCCATGTCGGTGTATGGTATGATGCAATTGACGGGCAATGGACGATTTACAACGAAGCAGGTTTTCCTTCATTTTTGGAACTTAATAGCACGTACAACGTTTTTGTGCCTAATGATGGGACTTCCTGCTTTAAACAAGTTGCTAATGACGTTTCTTACATTTGCACAATTGATGATCCGCGGCTCAATGGAAAAGAGAACGCCCGGATCTATGCAGTTCATGATTATACAACAAATGGTGGAGCGCCGGGCTATATCAATGATGAACTGGGCGTGTGGTACGATGGTACTTTCTGGACTGTTTATACCGAAAACTATACCAGCCTTTTCATTGGGGCTGCTTTCAATGTGCTGATCGCCTCAGATGGTAGTACCGGATTACCTGATATTAAAGAAGAATCCAGCAAACTCAAAGTTTTTCCTAATCCGGCAAAAGATAAACTTGAAGTATTACTGAACAGGAAATTGACAAGTGGAAATGTTTGCATCAGACTAACTTCCATGGATGGCCGGACAGTTCTTGAAAAATTTGTCAGCGGAAACCTGAATGGACAGATTACGCTTGATGTTTATGACCTGGCAGCAGGACTTTATTTCCTTTATGCCTCTACCCCTGAAGGGATAATTTCTACGAAAGTGAATATTGTTAAATGATTTTTGTTGTTTGACCAGTTGCTTCATTTCATTCAGACGTGGCTGGTCAAGCAACTTTTGTGATAAGATTTCCCACCAGACCGGATTAGGATCCGGGAATTTTTGAATTTTCCAGCCTTGCCCAGTTCCAATTGGGATCACGAAATTATTAAACGCGTTGAAACGACTTTCAGGATTTTACGACCGGCTATAAAAGGCACATTATTGACACAATATAACTGTGTTATCAGGGTTTCCTGGTTTTCTCAAAACCAATCACTCCTGATCTGGTTCCTGATCTTTTCCTTTTGTATTGATCTTCAATGGCCGGTAGAGTGGGCAAAAGCCAATGATACTGGTAACAATGAAAATACCTGCAAAGACAAGAAGGATAGTGCCTGGAATTCCGAAAATTACGTCGGTAGCAAAAAGAATCACAATTACAGTGGCAACCAGGATTCGGATCACTTTGTCGATTGTTCCCATATTATTTTTCATAATGTTCGGTTTTGGTTAAAATTTAAAGATAAATATACAACGAATATTTAATTCATCCATCTAATGAGTTCCAACAGCGAATTTTTATGCAATAAGGCAGCTGTTTCAAACTCGCGATTACCCTTTTTTGGGTTTACACTTCAAAAAGGTTTTATTCTCTTCAACGACCTCCCATAGCCCGGATTTCAATATTTTCTCTTTAGACAAAGATCTTGGCTGATGCCCGTCTTCAATGATCAAAGTTCCGTCAGCCTTCGAGATTCTGTGCAATTCATTGAAGAAAATAAAAGTATTCCTGATCATATGAAACATGTCTAAAGCGAAAATTAGGTCGGCGCAATGGGATGGAATGTCCGTTGAATTTCCGTCTGTTTTCACCGGTTTGACGTTCCTGAGATCATGTTTCTTTATTTGTCTGTAAGCTGATTTTATCGCGAGTTCGTGAATATCAACTGCATAAACCGTTCCGGAAATGCCAACCAGTTCTGATGCCTTTTTCAGGTATCGTCCTGTTCCGCTACCGTAATCCACCACTGTGGCCCCATTCCTGATATTGAATGGTGCAAGCTTTTTGTTGACCGGTAAAAACAGATCCGTTACATAGAATATAAATGCCATAACCCTGAAAGTCCAGTCAGCCATTTTATCCATTTCATTACCGAAAATAAGTTTACTCATGCTTCCGGGCTAATTTTCCTTACCGTTGTAATATTTATGCAAATGTAAAATAGTAAAATTGAAAACTGGCAATATTTTAATTTTACCATTTTAGATTTTGCCTTTTTGGAATTTACCATTTTGTATTTTGCTATTTCATACCTTTGGGCCACCTGAATTGTCAAGAGTTTGACAATTATTTATAGGAAGCAGGAATTATACATTTGTGAGTGAAATTATTCATAAAACAAAAATATCTACACATCCTGCATTGTTTGATTCTGATTCAATTTTCGATAGTTGTCAATTATGCAGAAGCTGTAACCGCCAATTCCCGGATAGATGCACACCTGGAAACATCATGATACAATTTCTTTTTGAAATTCATTAATTGCAAAATGGAAAACAACATGACAAAAATATTAGCCTTCGATTCCAGTCCTGACGACATTGCTATTCTAAAAAACATGATGGATGAGGCTTTTCCTCAGGTACACCTGGTTACAAACCTTTCAGGAGGGAAAGTAATAGCCTTGTGCCTTGCAGAAAAACCTGATGTGATCCTGCTTGAACTGGATTTGCCGGGAACAGACATTGTAAAGGTCTGCTCAAAACTCAAGCTGAACGAGTTTCTTAAGCTTGTTCCGGTTGTGATCATGACTACTTCCGAAACGGATAAACGAAAATGTATTAAAGCTCTATCGGCGGGAGCAGATGGATTCCTTGCAAAGCCACTTGATGAATCAACGCTGACTGCACAAATCCGGGCTTTGCTCCGGATGAAGGAATTGATCTCTAACCAGGCTTCTGTTGACATACAAGGCATCAGATCCGAAGAAGCTCTAAAAACCAGTGAAGAAAAATTCCGCACTATCTATGAGGACACATCGGTTGGATTATACAGAACTTCAATAGAAGGAAAGTATATCAGTGTTAATCCTGCCCTGTCCAGGATATTCGGGTTTTCATCCCCTGAGGAAATGATCAATGCCATAACTGACGTGGGAAAACAGCAATACGTCAACCTGGTGGAAAGGCAAAGGTTTATTGATTTTCTGAAAAAGCATGACAGGGCTGATGATTATCCTGTTAATGTGTACAGAAAGGACAGGATAAAAATCTGGGTTTCCATCAACGCACATTTCGTCCGAAACCCGGATAAAACAATCCGGTATATTGAAGGATCCATGCTTGACATAACCGCTCAAAAGGAAGCTGAAAAAGAACTCAGAAGGAGCGAAGAAAAGTATCGGATATTAGTTGAAACCATGCCTGATGGAATTTATCGAAGCACCCCTGAAGGTAAATTTGTTGACGTCAATCCAGGAATGGTAAAAATTTTGGGATATGATAGTAAAGAAGATCTGTTGTCTATCGACATCAAAACTCAACTATATTTTGATATTTCTGACCGTGAGAGTTCTATTCTTGAACAAGAATTGGAAGAAAATGCAGTCTATCCCCTAAAGAGAAAAGACGGTTCAAAAATCTGGGTGGAGGATCACGGACGGCTTGTTGTTGATGAGAAGGGAAATACCAAATTTCACGAAGGAATTTTACGGGATATTACCGAGCGAAAGCATGCAGAGGAATTAGTTAGGGACTCAGAGGAGTTATACCGCACGCTGTTAAATGCTTCACCTGAGGCTACGATTATGTTTAATGTGAATGGTAAGATAATGGAAGTCTCAGATATCACTCCGGAAGTTCTCAGATATAACAATAAAGCTGACCTTATCGGGAAATCGTTTTTAAAATTCATGCCTCATACTGAAATTCTGAAAATAAGAGAAATCATTGATGAAACTTTGCCTGCCGGAAAAGTCAAAAATTTTGAAATTCAAATACTCAGAAGCGATAAATCCTCATTCATTGCCGAAATCAGCCTGAAATCAATCGAAAAGAGCGGTGGAAAACAAAGAGCCTATTTAGTTATCCTCAGGGATGTTTCTGAGCGAAAGAATATGGAAATTCAGTTTATCCAAAATGCACGCCTGGTCAGCCTTGGGGAAATGGCTACAAGTATCGCTCACGAGATCAATCAGCCCTTAAATATCATTTCTTTGAGCCTTGATAATATTTTCAATGAAGTTCAATCAAAGAAACCGGTTGATGAAGAATATATGAAGGCCAAAGCAGAAAAAATATTCAGTAACATCGTCAGAATCAGGAATATCATTGATCATGTTCGTGCATTTTCCCGCGATCATGAAGATTATGAACCTTCTTTGTTTGATATTCATGAGAGCATAACAAATGCTGTATCAATGGTGTCAGAACAATTCAAACATAAAGCCATTGAACTTACTCTAAACTTAGACAGGTCAATCCTTCCGATTAACGGAAACATATTTAAGTTTGAGCAGGTCATTCTGAACCTGTTGGTAAATGCCAGGGATGCTGTTGAAGAGAGGAAGGAGATCACATTGGCTGAATATAGTATGAGTATCGAAATACAGACCTATGAAGAAGGTCCGAATATTATCATTGCACTAAAGGATAACGGAATCGGAATCAAGTCAAATGAACTTGAAAAAGTGTTGCTCCCTTTCTACACAACAAAGGTTGTTGGAAAAGGCACTGGTCTTGGGTTAGCCATTTGTTACAGGATAATTGAAGAGATGAATGGAAAAATCGAGATTGAAAGTAAAATTTATGTGGGAACTACCTTCCGGATCAAACTTCCGATTGTGGAAAACAAGGATTGAGGAAGGTATGCGAATCAAGAGTTGAGGTTTGTTGATTTCCGACACTTGATTCGTATGAGGAATAGATTGTAAAAGGCAAGGGCGGTTCTTTTTGCTTTTCATAAAATATTCAGGTACATTTGTTTATCTATTATAACTCATCACAATAAAAGAGACGAATCGATATCACATCATCCCGACCCATAAAATTAAAAAAAATGAAAAAACTTACTTTTCTGATCGTGGTTTTCATCATTGCTCCCATTATCCTTTATAGCCAATGGAGCACAAACCCTGCTGTTAACAATGTAATCTGCAACATCTCCGGCGATCAGGCCATTCCCAAGGTTGCCTGCTGTACCAATGGCGATACCTACATCGCGTATTTTTCTAACGAAACCGGGAACTACGATGTTCGCCTTCAACGGCTGGATGTAATGGGCAACGTGCTGTGGGCCAATAATGGCATCCTTATCAGCAACAACCCTTCCATGTCCTGGCTTACCGACTGGGACATGACCACAGATCCTGCCGGCTACTGCATCATAGCCGTGATGGACATTCGCAACGGGAATAACAATATTTACGGGTACCGCATCGCACCTGACGGTTCTTTTGCCTGGGGGCCCAACGGGGTGACCCTTTCCAACAATATGACATTTAATGCCTCGCCAAAAGTGACAGCTACCGTTGCAGGCAACGCCATCTTTGCCTGGTCGGCCGACAGCGTGATCCTTATGCAGAAGATCGGTCCAACGGGAACGTTCATCTGGGGAGCAGCAGGAAAAACCTTTGCACCCCCGGGGGCAAGCTCCGCACATAGCTACACGTGGCCACAGCTTATGCAGGTTGGTACTGACGAATTTCTGATGAAATATTTCGAAGACAACGGATCCGGTATGTACCCGACACGATATATCTGGGTTCAGAAGTTTGATGCCACCGGCACGGGTGTCTGGGCAAGTCCTGCCTCCATCTCCAATGCAGGGGGCATCTCATCCTGGACGCAGATACTTTCCTTCATTAACGACAACAGTGATGGGTGTTATGTGGCCTGGCATGATGACCGCGACAATGACCAGAGATCCAATTCCTGGGTGCAGCATATTAGTTCGTCAGGTGCTGTGACACTGGGAACCAATGGCACCGAGGTTTGCAATAACAATTCGTACAATCATTTTTATCCCCAGGCAGCTATTCCTTACGGCTCAACTGACGTGTATGTGTTCTGGAATGAAATGGACAACAACCAGAATCTAAGGGGCATCTTTGGGCAGAAAATCTCTTCTACAGGGACACTGCAATGGGGAACGATCGGTACCGCCTTTATCCCACTCAGTATGGTGGATGTTTATCCGCTTGCCGCCAAACCCTATTCCACAGATGTTGTGGTTTTCTATGATCAATACGTGGATGGCTCCAACCTGCTGCTGAAAGCCATGCGCATCACACCAGCCGGCTCATTTGTATGGACAGGCAACAGTGTAAACATCTCCTCTGTAGTCTCCCAGAAAATACATGAAGACATTACAAACCTGAACAATGAACAGTGGATTCTGGCTTGGGAAGACAATCGCAATGCAGGAGATTTCGACATCTACGCCCAGAACCTGAAACCCACCGGAGATCTCGGACCCATTGGCCCGCTGACTTATGGCAACATTGACGGTCATGTAACCATCGCAGGTGGTACAGCAAGCGTGACCTCCGTTCTCGTTTCGGCAGGTACATACACTACTCACCCGGATGCCACCGGACATTACACCCTGACCAATATCCTTACCGGTACATATACAGTCAACGCTTCGCTTACCGGATACACCAGTGGCTCTGCACCTGGTGTGGTGGTGCTTGATGGACAGACCACTATCAACATCAACTTTACCCTGAATTTTATTCCTGTTACAGGTTTCATTACCGGAACGGTTACCCTGAACGGTGGTTCAGGCATTTTGACCCAGGTTATGGTTACTGCAGGTTCGTATACGACAAGCCCGAACGGATCCGGGGTATATAGCCTTGAGGTGCCGGGTGGTACTTATAATGTCACAGCTTCACTTAACGGCTATTCATCTGGTGTTGTCACTGGGGTGAATGTGGTGAACGGGCAGACCACATCAGGGATCAACTTCATACTCAACCCCACCGGCTCTATCCAGGGACAGGTTACCTTGAACGGCGGATCTGGGGATGTAACGCAGACGATAATTTCGACAGGCTCCTATTCCAGCCATCCAGATGCTTCAGGCTTTTACGGAATGGTTGTTCCTGTCGGCACTTATACCGTTACCGCCAGCCTATCCGGCTATGAACCCGGAACGGTGAACAACGTGGTTGTTGTAGGAGGACAAACCACGTCCGGCGTTAATTTCGACCTCAATCCAATTGTTTCTGCCGGAACCATTGAAGGAACTGTGACACTAGGGGGTGGGAGCGGAGTCGTGACTCAGGCCATTGTTCATGCAGGAAGTTACATGACCAACCCCGATGCCACAGGCCACTACTCCCTCATTGTGGATGCAGGGAGCTACGATGTTATCGCCATACTGAACAATTACCTGGCTGATACTGTTTTCAATGTTCCCGTGACTGTCGGGCAAACCACCTCCAACGTGGACTTTTGGCTAACCCCCATCCTTGGAATCCCCAATTTAATTGAACATGGTGCCGTGATGGTGATCCCGAACCCAACCGGTAATGATGGGAAAATACAGTTAACATTCCTTTCCCCAGGCCGTTACGTAGTGGAGATCTTCGATCCTGCCGGCCGTTGTTTAAGGACCTATCCGCGGTATTTTGATGCAGGTACTTTTGAATTTCCGGTATTGGATTTCTTCCTCTCTACTCCTGGCCTTTATTATCTCAGGATTTCCGGGAGTGGTAAAGAAAGTGGCTGCAGGTTCGTGTTTACCGGAAAAACCTCGGCACGCTAACGCAGTTATTCATTGCTTACACTGTTCCCTTTTTCCTGCGAAGTCGCCAAGTGTCGCAAAAGAAAGATGATTATCCTTTTCAGCGCTTGAACTAGTAAA
>CAIWTA010000322.1 GCA_903915465.1 uncultured Bacteroidales bacterium
AGTTACTTAGAGACTGTTTATAAATTTCAATATTTTTCTATCTATTATTGCCCTCAGGCCGGGCGGCCTCGTCGCCACAAAGCAGCTGCGCCTTCATCTATCTCACTTCGTGAGATTTCCGGCTTCGCCGGAACCGAAGACGTCGAAGGCTGCTTATGTGGCGACTGTTATTTTCTTTCGTTCTTTCTTTTGGCGGTTGTAAAAGAAAGAACAATTGACCAAAAATAGTTATAATTTTTGATGCTCCTATATTTTCCTATTGGTGGGCCACTCTGCGGTTAATCATTTTTTTCAATCTATCCGACTAAAAGATTAAAAAGCAATCCAGAACCTCAAAAAAGATACTGCCAGTATTGGAATAATGTTTATATACTCAATAAAATCAACTACTTTTGCTATGTCTTTAATAAAGTTACAGTTAGGCTACTTAAAAGACTTTTAAAACATTTTTTTGTAATTTATGGCACACAAAGCAGGTTACGTTTCTATCATCGGGAGTCCGAATGTAGGAAAGTCCACGCTTATGAATGTATTGGTGGGAGAGAAGCTTTCAATTATCACTTACAAAGCGCAAACGACCCGGCACCGGATCATGGGAATTTTCAGCGGAGAAGATTTTCAGGTAGTCTATTCTGATACTCCCGGTATTCTTAAACCGCATTATCTGCTTCATAAATCAATGCTCGGGGCAGTCTATTCTTCGATATCCGATGCAGACATCATATTACTTGTAACTGAGTTGGGAGAAAATTTTCAGCATGAAGAAGTACTGGAAAAACTCAGAGCTACCGGTCAACCAGTTATTGTTGTCATCAATAAAGTTGATCTCGGTGATCAGGAAAAGGTACTGGCTGCCATTGAACATTGGAAAACCAAACTCGAAACAGCTGATATCATTGCCATTTCAGCACTTCATTGTTTTAATACTGCCCTGGTTTTTGACACGATTCTGAAACTCCTGCCTGAATCTCCTGCTTTTTTTCCGAAAGATGAACTAACTAACCGTTCCCAGCGTTTCTTTATTGCAGAGATCATCCGTGAAAAGACTTTGCTGAATTATTCCAAAGAAATTCCATACAGCGTGGAAGTTGTTGTGGATTCGTTCAAAGAAGAACCGGAAATCATACGGATATCAGTTTTCCTGTTTGTGGCAAGAGAATCACAAAAAGCGATAATCCTTGGCCACCAGGGAAGAGCTATAAAAAAACTGGGAACCGAGGCCCGAATGGATATTGAAGAATTCCTGGAGAAACATGTCTTCCTTGAGCTCAAAGTGAAAGTGAAAAAGGATTGGCGGGATAATGAAAATGAATTGAAAAGATTCGGCTATTCAGTGGATTAAATGGAAACCACCTTTTCCTTTCAGGCTGTCACTTATTGATACTCGGTTGAATTCACAAAAGATATAATTAAAAAGTATATGTCAAACATCGTTGCAATTGTTGGTCGTCCGAATGTGGGAAAATCTACCCTGTTTAACCGGCTGACAGGGAAAAAGGAGGCCATTGTTGATGCAGAAAGCGGCGTTACGCGCGATCGCCACTATGGCCGTTCGGATTGGAATGGAATTGAATTTTCCGTAATCGATACCGGCGGATATGTGGATAATTCGGATGATGTATTTGAAGATGAGATAAAAAAACAGGTTCGCCTCGCTATCGAAGAGGCTGATGCGATCATTTTTATGGTTGATATTAAGGATGGCATTACAGGTATGGATGATGCTGTTGCTGACCTTCTGAGACGCTCTTCAAAACCGGTGTTTTTAGTTGCGAATAAATTGGACAACCACACGCAACTTTCCGATATCCCTGAATTTTATAAACTGGGATTCAAAGAATTATTTGGAATATCTGCAATGAGCGGTAGTGGAACAGGAGAGCTACTGGATGAGATGGTAAAGGTCTTGCCTGATAAGGAGCCATACAATTATGAGGTGCCCAATGCTGCTGATGCACTACCTAAAATAGCTATCATCGGACGACCGAATGCAGGAAAATCTTCCCTGGTCAATGTTCTGCTGGGTAATGATCGGACTATTGTCACGCCTGTGCCAGGTACAACAAGGGATTCCATTCATTCGCATTACAAATATTTTGACCTGGAATTCATGTTGATCGATACCGCAGGGATCCGAAAGAAATCCAAAGTGTCGGAAAACATAGAATTTTATTCAGTAATGCGGGCAATCCGTTCCATCGAAAGCAGCGATGTCTGTATTTTAATGATAGATGCTGAACGTGGTTTTGAAGCCCAGGATCTGAACATTTTTTCACTCATTGAGAAAAATCACAAAGGAGCCGTCATACTCGTGAATAAGTGGGATCTTGTCGAGAAACAGACAAATACGCACAAGGATTTTGAGGAGAGGATCCGTCAGCAGATTGCCCCTTTTAAGGATGTTCCTATCATATTTACCTCTGTACTTACCAAACAAAGGATATTTAAAGGAGTTGAGGCAGCCATCGAGGTTTTTAAGAACCGTTCAAGCAAGATTCCGACTGCCAGGTTGAATGATTTTATTCTTCCTGTAATTGAGCAAACGCCACCCCCTGTTACAAAAGGAAAGTTCGTCAGGATCAAGTTTGCAACGCAACTTCCCATGGCTTATCCTGCATTTGCTTTTTTCTGTAATCATCCGCAATATATCCGTGAACCTTACAAGCGGTTTGTAGAAAATAAGCTCAGGGAGAAATTCAATTTTTCAGGGGTTCCGATAGAAATCTATTTTCGGCAAAAATAAATTATGCAAGGTGACGTTCGGATAGATAAGTGGCTCTGGGAAGTCCGGATCTACAAAACCCGGAGCCTCGCAACCGAATGTATTCGATCGGGAAAGGTCAGGATCCTGGACAAAGCAGTGAAACCTTCAAGAATTATTAAACCCGGTGAGGTCATTACCATCAGCCTGAATCCACTGAAGAAAATCGTCAAAGTACTAGGGTTTCCTAAACACAGAGTTGGAGCAATACTGGTTGAAAACTTTATGGAAGATCTGACCCCGCAAGAGGAGTACGACAAATTGAAAACGAATAAGGAAACTGGATTTGAAAACCGGCAAAGAGGAATTGGAAGACCGACAAAAAAAGAACGCAGGATCCTTGAAATTTTAAAAAAACAATTGGGGAAATAACCAGACGTTCCTGTTTGTTCCTGAAGATGAAGAAGGAATCAAAGAAATATCCGGATTTGAATGAACTTGCCTTTACAGGCAGAAATAAATCCTATGGTTCTTACTATCTCCGGAAAAAATATTTCAAATACTTACTGATTTCTCTCCTTCTCGGTGGAGTTCTCTTTCTTACAATGATTTTCATACCATTTTTCATTTATTATTTTGAAGGGTCTGATCTGAAGTTAGACATGGACGTGATGTATTCGGTAGAATACGATTTTATCCAATCCCCGGATATTGATCTGAATGCATTAGCCAGTCTTCCTAAGCCTGAATCTGAAACCCCACAGCTTCCTGTAATTGTGGATTCTGTGGCAGAAAGGAAAGAGGTTAGGAAAGAAATCAACAAGGATGAGGAGAAGAAAGATGAAGAAAAACCGGATTCCACCGCAGATGGAAAGGGCCGCTCGTCGAAGGGCAGTGGTTCAGAAGATGATACAGGGATCTATACAACACTTGATGTTTTTCCCAAATATCCAGGGGGTGATGTCTCCCGGCTGACATTTCTGCGAAACAATATACATTATTCTGAAATTGCGCAAAAATCAGGACTTCAGGGTGTGGTAATGGTTGTATTTGTTGTAGAAACTGATGGATCGATATCCAATGTGCAGGTCACGAAGGGAATCGGAGCAGGCTGTGATGAAGAGGCCATGCGGGTCGCAAAACTCATGCCACGATGGGAGCCTGGAAGAAGAAGCGGAAAACCGGTCCGGGTGATGGTTCGTATGCCCATCGTTTTCAAGATTCCCGGGCGTTCATAAAAAAATAAGGGGCATCGCTGCCCCTTATATATTTTCAATTTGCAAAACAGACAAGAATTTACTTCTTCTCAGGAGTTGTAGGTTTTAAATCTTTCTTGCCTTCAGTACCTTTTTTTGCGCAACAGCCGGATTTTTCCTTTTTTGTACAGGACTTTTCGCAACCTTTAGCATCCTTTTTTTCACAATCTTTTGCATCCTTCTTCGCTGCAGGAGCTTCTGATTTTGTTGCTGGTTTTGATTTGTCTTGTGCTTGCGGAGTCTGGCCAAACGTCATTCCTGCAAATAAAATAACTGTAGAAAATAAAATAACGATTTTTTTCATCTTTATCAGGTTTAAAATTAATTTGGTTAATTAATTCACAAAGTTAAGTTTTTTTTCAATATGATGAGTGATAAACGGGGGAATTATCAATTTATTATCTACCAGGGATTATTTCCGATGATAAGTTTTTCATTCCTTACTTTTTGTGTCAATAATGATAGTGACTGGTCCGTTATTTACCAGGGATACTTCCATCATAGCACCAAACTCACCGGTTTTGACAGGTTTGCCTGTTTCAATTTCCATCTGCTGAATGAACGCATCATACAGAGGAACGGCAATTTCCGCCCGTGCAGATCGTATATAAGAAGGACGATTTCCTTTTCGTGTACTGGCGTGCAACGTGAACTGGCTGATCACCAGGATCTCACCATCAATATCCCGGATCGAAAGATTCATAACACCTTGCGCATCATTGAACACCCTGAGCCGGGCAATTTTTCCACATAACCAGGACACATCTTCGAGAGTGTCAGAATCTTCAATACCAAGGAGGATCAGAAAACCCTGGCCAATTTTACCAATCACCGCTCCTCCGGTTTTAACGGCTGATTCGGTAACGCGCTGGATAACTGCTCTCATGACAAAGAATAGAAAATGATGAAGAATTTGAAAATCCATTCAAAGGTAAAAAATCAACACTAACCGATGATGAACCAAATCTTTTTGTTTAACATGTTCATTATGTGATTTGGTTGCTGGACCTCGTCTTGTTATACCGATTATTGTAACTTTACAAAAAAGATTTTAATGACCAAGTTGAGTGTAAACATTAACAAAATTGCAACTTTACGGAATGCCAGGGGCGGTTCTCTCCCGGATTTGGTCAAGGTAGCCATCGATTGCGAACGGTTTGGAGCCGACGGTATCACCGTTCATCCAAGACCTGATGAAAGACATATCAGATACAGTGATGTTATCGCTCTGAAACCTGCTATCAAAACCGAATTCAATATCGAAGGTTATCCTTCACGATCTTTTATTGACCTGGTTATTTCGGTCAAACCAGCCCAGGTAACATTAGTACCTGATCCTCCTGATGCGCTAACCTCAAATGCCGGGTGGGATACAATATTGAATGAACAATTCCTGAAGGAAGTTATTTCAGAATTCAAAAGGAATAACATCCGTACTTCAATTTTTATTGATGCCAATGAACAGATGATAAAGAACGCTGTTAAGACTGGCACTGACAGGATTGAGTTGTACACTGAACAATACGCAAAGAATTTTTCATCGAATCCTGCAGGATCGGTCCGACTTTTCCGGAAAGCCGCAATCCTTGCCAGAGAATTGGGACTTGGTCTCAATGCCGGGCATGACCTGAATCTTGAAAATCTGCATTATTTTTATGCAAATATTACCGATTTGCTTGAAGTTTCGATTGGACATGCATTGATTTGCGATGCCCTCTATTATGGCCTGGAGAACACGATTCAGCTTTACAGGCGACAATTAAAGGATTAAAAGCATGACGAATATGCGAATGACGAAATATTTATTGAATAATCTGATTCTGATTTTTATTTTATTTGACCTGGTTAGTTCGTATCCTGGATTTTGCCAATCCTCAGAAAATGAAATTGACAAGACGGTTGAAAAGATCCACAAAAGAATACTGACAGTAGATTCGCATACAGATACTCCGCTTAACCTGATGGATAACGGGTTTGATATTTCAAAGATGCACAAGTCAACTGACGATGATTCAAAATATGATTTTCCCCGTATGAAACTCGGAGGACTGGATGCTGCATTTTTCGGAATTTTCGTACCACAGGGAGCAAGAACACCAGCCGGGAATGCCAAGGCAAAGGCCAAGGCAGATCGCTTATTTGATACAATCTACGCAGTTCTTGACCGGTATCCTGGCCTTGCTGGTCTCGCTGTTACACCAAAGGATGCTTACAGGCTGAAACGAAAAGGGAAACGGGCTATTTTTATCGGGATTGAAAATGGTTATCCGATCGGGAATGATCTTTCACTGATCCAGGCCTTTTACAGCAAAGGCGCGCGATATATTACATTATGTCATACCAAAAATAATGATATATGTGATTCCTCAACTGATACAGTTGAATTTACCGGTCTCAGCGAATTCGGTGAAAATGTTGTCCAGTATATGAACAAAATAGGGATGATGGTTGATGTTTCTCATGTTTCCGACAAATCGTTCTATGATATTCTGGCTTTTTCAAAGGCTCCTGTTATCGCTTCACACTCCTGTGCCAGGTCGATCTGCAACAACAAGCGCAACATGGATGACAGGATGCTTCAAGCCCTCGCGGAAAACGGCGGTGTGATCCAGATGTGCATCCTGAGTGATTATGTGAAGACTCCCGATCCTAACCCGGCGCGTGATTCTGCACGGATGGAATTGCGTCGAAGATACAAGAATTATGAGACCCTTCCGGAAGCAGAACAGCAAAATGCGCACAAGGAATGGAATGAAATAGATCATAAATTCCCGGAGAAACTTGCTACCGTAGCGGAAGTTGTTGACCATATCGACCATATCGTCAAAATTGCCGGGATCAATCATGTGGGAATCGGGACGGATTTTGACGGTGGAGGCGGAGTTGGGGGCTGTTTTGATGTGAGTGAGATGAAAAACATTACGAAAGAGTTAGTAAAACGAAGATATTCAACGCGCGACATTCGGAAAATCTGGGGAGGGAACCTGATGCGGGTCATGCGGAAAGTTGTGAGAGTTTCAAGGAAACTAAATCCACCGTGTAATTGCTAAATTGCAAAGCACCAATCCAAGACCAGAATGAAAATAGCCGTAAGTCTTATCCCCGTCTTTCTGTTTTTGGTACTCTTCCTGTTCCTGGATTGTTTTAAGCTGGCAAATAAGAAAACCATGCTGCTTTGCATAGTGTGGGGGGTGTTCAGTGCGATAGTAAGTTTTTTCCTGAACACTTTTTTGATCCGGCACCTGCACATTGAATTTTCTCACTATTCCGGATTCATTGCGCCGTTTCCGGAGGAACTTTTTAAGATGACTTTGCTGATTTTCCTCATCAAACGAAACAAAGTAGGGTTTATGATTGATGGAGCTATATACGGATTTGCCATCGGTTCAGGGTTTGCTCTGACTGAGAATCTTTTTTATCTCTATCATTTTGCAGGTGAGCAGGCAAACCTCATGCTCTGGATCACACGCGGATTCGGAACAGCGATCATGCATGGTGGAGCCACTTCCATAGTTGGTATTCTCGGCATGAGTTCACTTAACAGGAAACTCAACCCGGCAGTTTCAATATTGGTTGGAGCTGTATTGGCAATTTTTCTTCACATGATCTATAACTTTTTTCTTTTTCCTCCTTTGATATCTGCCCTGATCATATTTTTTCTCGTTCCGTGTATGATGATGTTTTTGTTCTGGAAGAACGAAAGAACAATTCGCAGCTGGCTGGAAATGGAATTTGACTCTGAAGTGGGAATTCTAGCAATGATCCGAAAAGGAAAATTTTCTGAAACCAAATCTGGCACTTACCTCCTGTCTATCAAAAAATATTTCCCCGCTGAAGTAGTGTTTGACCTGTATTGTTTTATCGGTTTGTACCTTGAATTATCAATAAAAGCTAAGAGTATCCTGATGTTGCGGGAAAATGATCTTCCTGTAAGACCGGAGCCAGGTCTGACGGAAAAATTGGCGGAATTGAAGGATCTCCGCAAAAATATCGGAAAAGCCGGGATACTTGCAATTTCTCCGATCTTTAGAATGGGAAGGAAAGATATTTGGAAACTTTCCATTTTGGTTTCATCCTGATAACGTCAGGCATTAAAGTTTTTTTTCTATCTTTCTCCAACATTTTGAAAAAATGCGGTAATTATGTCAATACAGGATGATAATATTTTGATCAATGAAGTATTGAAAGGGAAAATTTCATCCTTCGGATTGCTGATCGACAAATATCAAAAGCCTGTCTATAATCTCATCTTTAACATGGTTGAGGATGAGGATCAGGCGAAAGACATTGTACAGGATGTTTTTATCAAGGTTTATGAAAAATTAGAAAGCTTTAATTTCAAACACAAATTCTTTAGCTGGCTTTACAGGATTGCAATCAATGACACCATTAACTTCCTGAAAAACAGGAAAAATTTTGAAACGCTGACAGAGCAAAATGAAATCCAGGAAGAAAAAACTACGAATGATCACAAGGAAGAGCAGCGAAGACAGTTGCACGCTGCACTTCGGGAACTCAGGACTGACCACCGGGTACTGATCCTTCTTAAATATTTTTTTGGATTGTCTTATGAAGAAATTAGTGATGTGATGAAAATTCAGGAGAAAATGGTGAAAGCAAGGCTGTTTATGGCACGCGAGAAATTACGTGAAGTACTAATCAAAAATAAGTTCTTCGAACATGATTGATCAAGACATCATCAGAAGAATTTACCGGGATATCGACGGGGAACTGGATTTTCAGGTTCCTGCGGAGTTGAAGAATTTCCTGGCAAAGAATCCGGAGGCGGAACAGTTGTACCGTGACTGGGCAAAAATTGGTGAAAAGTTCCGGGAAGAAAAAGAAAACTTCCGGGAGGTTGATTTAAAACAACAAATTTTAAATAAAATAAATATGGAAAAGTATGTCCCATCTGAGAAAATTTCATTTTCTGAGAAAATGCAACAGGTTTTTTTCTCACCACGTTTTAAAATTGGTTTTGCCTTCGTTTTAGGGATTTTCCTTGGAATTTTTGCATTCAGTATCTTAAACCAAGGGGTTACCGGGAAGAAATTAAAACAACAGGATGTTTCAGGCACAATGTGGGATTCGAGATCCTATGATGACATGGTTACTGCCGATAACATTTTGTATGAAAGTCCTATGGCCAAAGCCACTTTCAATGTGAAATACTCCACCAGGCTTGTTGAGGCACATATTAATATTTCCTCATTGTATCCGGTGAAACTTGCAATCAATTTTGATCCAAATGCATTTATGACTTTCAATGTTCAGAACACAAACGTGAATGCCCAGACAACTGCAATGTCGTCTTATAATTATGTTGAGATCAATAATGTCGGAGATAATCAGTTCGTTGTGCTGCTTTATAACAAGAACAACCTGTCGAACAAAATTAATTTTACGATATACCAGAATGAAATCCCGTTGTACACGAATTCAGTTACCATAAACAAAGAATAGAATACTGATGCCGGGTTTTACTGAAGCCTTGAAAAATCACGATCTTAAGGCCGTCCGAAGCGTTTCAAAAAGCGACCTTCACAACCATTGCATGATGGGCGGAAGGTTGAAACTGATGGAGAAATTTTACGGGCGCAAGCTGGAAAAATTTCACTTCGGGAATGAAGGAATCGAAGGAATAAATGCCTGGATCGGAAAAGTCTATCATCCGGTTTTCGAGCTTCCGGGAGCATTAAAAGCCGCGGTAGAGGCTGCTTTTTTTCAGGCCAGGTCAGATGGTATCAGGGTGCTTGAAATGAGTATTGATGTGACCCTGGGAAGGCTCTTAAATATGCATCCGGAAAATGTCGTCTCAATATTGAAGGATGCACATCAAAGTATAGCGCCGGAAATCGATTTCCGGCCAGAGATCGGGATTTCAAAATGCTTGTTTGTCCGTACTGTCCTTGCCTGTATCGAGCCTTACTTGAACTCGGGATATTTCCTGTCAATTGATCTTTATGATCTTGAAACTGCACAACCCATCCATAATTTTTCAGAAATTTATCATTATGTTAAAAACATGGGGATGAAGTGCAAAGCCCATGCAGGTGAATTTGGAGATGCTGAATCTGTGAGGGAAGCTGTTGAAACCCTTGAATTGGACGCTGTCCAGCATGGAATTGGAGCCGCCCAATCTCCGGAAGTAATGAATTGGCTCGCGAAAAACGGGATCCAGTTAAATATCTGTCCGGCCAGTAATATTGGTCTGAAAAGAGTAAGATCATACAAAACACATCCGATAAGGATCCTTTTCGATCATGGTGTGAAAGTGACGGTGAACACTGATGATGTGATGCTTTTCGATAAAGGGAACTCAGAGCAATTCTTGCAACTATATAAATGCGGACTATTTTCCGCTGAAGAACTGGATCAGATCCGGAAGAATGGATTATAAAAAGTCAAAAGTCAAAAGTCTATTCCTAAATCATCTACTACATAAATTTTAGCGTCTTTGCGTCTTTGCGGTGAATTTTCACTTGAGAGACAACCTTCTTGTAAACCTGATTGTTTCAAAATAGGTCAGGGTTTTTCTTAGTAGATCGGTCAGTAAAGTCAGGTAAAGTACCAACGACATCATCCAGAGTACAAAGAAATTAAACCACAATGTATCAATTTCCCAGCCGAAGAGATTCTTTACGGGTGAATAAAAATGAGATCTTCCGATCCGGGATTCAGGCTCCATGAAAATCGGATCTTTTTTCCGGATCAACTTCGTTTTCGTTTCCAAAACCTTAGTATCGAACGATTTATTGAGAACCAGGTCAGCCAGGTTTTCATTGTAGAATTTCTGCTTGAAACTGAATGCACAATCTTCACCCAATTCCCTGACCATCTCTTCATATTTCGAATCACGCATTTGGGTGATGCCCGACATAATTCCGGAAAAAGTCCTGGATAAAGAATCGAGGTATAAACCGGTTCCTGAAGCTACATCATAGGAAAATGAAGAAACTGAAAATTTCGTTGCAAAAGGAAAAGAGGAAAATTTTGCAACTTTCCTGAGCTGCTCAATCTCCTGCCTGATCAAAAGTAGTTTTTTCGAAGTCTCACTGAGTTCTTTTTTTCGGACAATATTCCGTTGGCATTCATCTGCCATAGATTGCAACCGGGGAATTAAAAACGCTGTATAATAAGAGTACCGGCTGATCTCCTTGTCGAACGGGTAGAATATTTTTTCGTATTTGTTGTTTTTAAATTGTTCAACTGCAAGCGCTTCAAATGACCATCTTGATACCATGATGTCTCCTACGAGTGGGACATTTTCTTGTGAAGAAATAGCGGGATTCAGCTTGTCAAAAGGAACTACAGTTCCGCTCAGTAACAGCTGAGGCACGATGATAAAGGGAATAAGAATATAAATAGCAACCACGGAATTCAGACCTGCTGAAATATTCAAACCAATCATATTGGCGCAGCAGGAAGTAGCAAACAAGATCAACCAATAGCTCAGTAACATCCCATGGATTCCAAGGATCCAGTTTCCGATCAACACATAAAGAAATGTCTGTAAAGCAGATAACAAGAATAGCAACATGATCTTTGAATTCAGGTAACTCCATCGGCTGAGATGAAGGAAGGCTTCTCTTTTCAGAATCTTTCTGTCGCGGATAATCTCTTCTGCGCTGACCATCATTCCCAGAAACAGCGCCACCACTACGCTCATGAATAAGTAAGCAACCAGGTTCTGATTGTTCCCGAAAACATATTTACTGCTGTTTGAAAAACGGATCAAAAAGGCCAGCAAAGCTGCCAAAAACGGAGCTTCGAGCAGGTTGATCAACATATAC
>CAIWTA010000323.1 GCA_903915465.1 uncultured Bacteroidales bacterium
GTTGCCGACCAGTATTACCACCTGGTGGGCTCCTTCATTGGGTGGGCCAGGCTCTGAAATCCATGGTGCTGCCTGTGCCGAGATAATATATGATGTTGCACCTGGAGCCACATACTATTTCGCAAATATCGCTACCGAGGTCGAATATGGCAATGCGGTAGACTGGCTGATTGCCCAGGGAGTCAACGTTATTTCTTGCTCAATAGGATTTCCGGGTTTAGGTCCAGGTGATGGAACCGGTCCAATCGGGCAAATTGTTGACCGGGCCTATAATGCCGGCATTTTGTGGTCACAGTCCGCCGGTAACTCTGCTCAGAGACACTGGAGCGGTTCATGGATTGATAGTAATGCGAACGGATACCTTGACTTTGCATCAGGGGATGAAGGCAATGATATTAGCGTTGTAACCGGGGAAACTATTGCTGCTCGATTAAATTGGAGTGATACCTGGGGCGCTTCTGCTAATGATTACGATTTACTATTATTTAAAGTGCCTATCTTAATAACTCCGCTTAGTATGGATTGCTGGGATGAGCATAAGCAAGTTCCCCTTTTCTAATCCCGTAAAGTTGTTTATAAGTCGGACTTAGTTGCTGACTGCCCAATCCCAAAACTGTTTGGAAAGCTGCCATCGGAGTTCCACGCCTGTTGAATCGAAACACATACTCATTCAGATATGCTTGTAGATGAATCTTGGAGACTCCGTGATGAGTCCCCAGCAACCAAGTTTTCAAGTTGGAAAATACCCGATGGATATGCACCAGTTCGGCTGAATCTACAAGATGGATGTATCCACTATTCTCCAGCTTATTGTAACCCAGCCAATCATCAGTTCTAACCGTAGAGCCTTCAACCACATTAGACTCAACAAACTCGGTAAGCGTCTTTTGTGTAACATCGGGTATTACTTTCAAGCGAACCCGATTGGCATATTTGTCACGGACATCTACGGCTCCCGCAACAATAACCTTGCCGTAAGCCCCTCTGCCTGTTTTGCCATGCTCTACTCCCCCTACATAAGTTTCATCGACCTCTACCAGTCCGGCAAGCCTATCCCTGCCACTTCTTACCATTCCAGAGCGTAGTTTATGAAGCATAGTAAAGGCTGTTTGGTAGCTCGATAACCCCATCTGGCGTTGAAATTGCAAAGCGGACATACCTGGAGTTTGAGTGGCAACCAGGTAGGCTGCGTGAAACCAGAGTCTGAGCGGCATCTTAGTGCGGTGCATAACAGTTCCAGCCGTGGGCGATACCTGATGCTTGCAGTTCTTACATTGCAAGATTTTTCTGGTTTCCATCCAGTAATACTCGTTATATCCGCAGGCTGGACATACGAACCCGTTCGGCCAGCGTGAGTCTATGAGGAATTTTAAGCAGGCATCTTCGGTAGAAAACCATTCTTGAAACTCAAAAATCGTCTTGGGAAAGTCAGGTCTTGGCATTGTGAATCTCCTTCTTGTTCATCACATCTGCCCATATAAGAATCTTTTTAGCTTTAGGTGTAAGTATTAAATAACGCTGGTCGTATTCACGAGGCCCTGATGATGTACGTCTGTATTTCACTTCTACCATGTCCTCCGTTATAAGAACAGATGTAATAGAGTCTACTATACCGTTGTTATCAACTCCAAGTTCCAAATCGATTCTATGTTTATTCAAATATTCTAGTTCTTCTACGGTCAAATTAATACCTTCAATACATTTGTCTCGTTCTTTTCTTACTTTATGAAATGCAAGAAACATTGCTATAAGAATGGCTATTCCTGCAATAGTAAACCATGCCCAAGATGGGATAAAAATGGAATCAGAAATTATAGTGGAAATGATGCCAAACACATCCCCGATCCCGAATACTATCATCGCCCACCACCATTTGAGAACGGATGAGATGTACTCTTTAAAAGACTTGAACATTGTTTTGAATACTCCGTTACAAAGAGGCGCAGTTTAGTTAACATATTTTAGCACCTCCTTGCGGAGACAACAAGATAGGCACTTTATTTAATAATATTGGCAATCTGGTGAGTTATTCTGCAAATGTGCAAAATGGCACTGGCAATCCTTATGAATTCTTTAGCTACACAGCTACTTCCTCAGGTACTTATGCTGTAAAAATTGTTAAATATGGCAGTCCTGCGGTAAGGGCCTTTAACCTTTATATTACTTGATACAGTAACATAATTGTCGGAAGGATTTGAA
>CAIWTA010000324.1 GCA_903915465.1 uncultured Bacteroidales bacterium
ACATACCAGTTGCTGAGGTGTTCGTCCACGAAATCAGAAATGGCCCTTCCGGCTTTGGTAGGCTCATAGTCATTATAATTATCGTCAACCGTTTTGACCAGGGAATTCAGTTCCGACAAGATCCACCTGTCGAGTTCGGGGCGCTGATCCAGCGGTATGTCTTCTTCAGCAAAAGTAAACCTGTCGATATTGGCATACAGCGCGAAGAAGGCATATGTATTGTAAAGGGTTCCGAAGAATTTCCGTTGAACTTCGGCGATCCCGTCAACATCAAATTTCAAATTATCCCAAGGCTGGGAATTGGTGATCATATACCAGCGTGTAGCGTCTGGTCCGTATTTTATAATGGTTTGAAAAGGATCCACGGCATTCCCTAACCGCTTCGACATTTTATTGCCTTCTTTGTCGAGCACAAGTCCGTTGGAAACACAGGTTTTGAACGACACAGAATCAAACAGCATCACAGAGATGGCATGCAACGTATAGAACCAACCCCTGGTCTGATCAACGCCTTCGGCAATAAAATCTGCAGGGAAATACGCGTTCAGCTGTTGCGTTTTATCAAATGGATAATGATACTGTGCAAACGGCATGGCTCCTGAATCAAACCAGACATCGATCAGGTCAAGTTCACGGAACATTTCCAAACCATTGTCTGAAACCAACACAATATCATCAACAAATGGGCGGTGCAGATCGAACTGCTCATAATTTTCTGTTGACGTATCTTCAAGTGAGAATTTCTCCAACGGGTTGGCCTTCATGAACCCAGCTTTCACGGATTTTTCAATTTCCGATTTTAATTCCAGAATGGATCCGATGCACTTTTCCTGTGATCCATCTTCTGTTCTCCATATTGGTAAAGGAGTTCCCCAAAAACGGGAACGAGACAGGTTCCAGTCCTGCAGATTTTCCAACCAGTTACCAAAACGCCCGGTGCCGGTAGATTCAGGTTTCCAGTTGATCGTCTTGTTATGTGCGATCATTTCATCCTTGAATGCAGTAGTTTTGATAAACCATGAATCCAGCGGGTAGTAAAGGATGGGTTTGTCGGTTCGCCAGCAATGCGGATAAGAGTGTTCGTATTTTTCAGTCTTAAATGCTTTATTTTCCTTTTTCAGTTTTACGATGATGTCGATATCAACAGAAGTATCTTTTTGAGGATCAAAGTGCTCATCATATTCTGTCTTAACAAAACGACCGGCAAATTCGCCCATTTCGGCAGTAAACCTTCCTTGTTTATCCACAAGGGTAAGAGAGCCTATTCCATATTGGCGGGCCACCCTGAAGTCGTCTGCACCAAAACTGGGTGCAATGTGAACAATCCCTGTACCATCTTCAGTTGTAACAAAATCACCCAGTACAGAGAAGAAAGCATCTCCATCATCGGGTTTTGCATAAGGAAGAAGTTGCTCATAACGAATACCTTCAAGTTCAGAACCCTTGAATTCAGCAACAACTTTGAATGGAATATGTTTTTGTCCGGGCAGGTAATTCTCCATCTGCAAATCTGCATTCTTTTCAGGGAAATACTTTCCCAGAAGAACTTTTGCCAGTATCACAGTTTGTGCAAAGTTCGTATAAGGATTATAGGTCTGAACAACTGCATAATCAATGCCCTTCCCCAGCGCCAATGCGGTATTGGAGGGCAATGTCCAGGGGGTCGTTGTCCAGGCAAGGAAAAACAGCTCTCCTATGATATTCTTGAAAAGAAATTCAGATTTTTCATCACGGGCAACCTGGAATTGAGCAATAACGGTATTGTCCTTCACCATTTTATATGCGCCAGGCTGATTGAGTTCATGGGTGCTCAAACCAGTACCCGCAGCAGGAGAATAGGGTTGTATCGTGAATCCTTTGTAAAGAAGGTCTTTTTCGTATAAGGTTTTCAGAAGAGACCAGACAGATTCGATGTATTTGTTTTCAAAAGTGATATAAGGATCATCCAGATTCAGCCAATATCCCATCTTTACTGTCAGATCGTCCCAGAGATCCTTGTATTTCATGACTTCCCTGCGACACTCTGTGTTATATTCTTCGATGGATATGGATTTCCCGATATCTTCCTTTGTAATGCCTAATTTTTTTTCAACGCTGATTTCAACGGGCAATCCATGCGTATCCCACCCTGCTTTCCTGTGAACATAAAACCCTTTCATGGTCTTATACCGACAGAAAATATCCTTAATTGCGCGTGCCATCACATGATGAATCCCGGGAATCCCGTTGGCAGAAGGAGGACCTTCATAGAAAATGAAAGGCGTTTTGCCTTTGGTCATCTCCAGACTCTTTTCAAAAATGCCATGCTTCTCCCACCATGCCTGGATTTCATTTCCAATCCTGGAAAGGTTCAGATGTTTATATTCAGGATATTTTGTTTTCATCAAGGACAACAGATTGACGAGTAAAAAGCGGGCAAAATTACGAAAAAAACCGATATGTTGTTAAAAAGACGACCAGTTTTTCTTCACGGTCTGTAACCTGAAAAATTATAATTTTGCAGGCAAATGAACCAGGCATGTCAAACAATGAACAGATAATTCTTGAAAATATCTTCTCCCGGAAAAGTGTTCGTCATTTCATTCATGAAGCCGTTTCAAAGGAACGTTTGGAACTACTGATGAAAGCAGGAATGGCTGCTCCTTCGGCAAACAACAAACAACCCTGGTCATTCATTGGGATTACCGACCGAACAATCATGGATTACCTGGCCGATGGTCTTCCATACGCTAAGATGCTGGCACAAGCAGGAGGCGCCATCGTTGTATGCGGAGATATGAATAAGATCGACCCCAACAAGAAGGATTTCTGGATCCAGGATTGTTCTGCGGCTACAGAAAACATCTTGCTTGCTGCGGAAGGAGTTGGTTTGGGAGCCGTTTGGACCGCATTGTATCCTTACAAAGAACGGTATTCTGTCGTTCAGGGAAAATTATCTCTCCCAGATCATATCATTCCCTTGTGCATCATCCCAATAGGTCAACCAACAGGAGTAGATCTGTCAAAAGAAAAGTTCAAATCAGAGAATATTCACTGGAACAAGTGGTAACAACCAGCAAAAATCTCAAGCATTTTACCATTCCGATTTTCATTCCTGGAGCAGCCTGTCCTTTTCAATGCATTTTCTGCGATCAAAAGAAAATTTCCGGAGTATCAGGATTCCCTTCTCCGGAAATGGTTAATGAAATCATCCGCAAACATCTGGAAACAATTCCTGAGGACAAAGTGATTGTTGAAGTGGGTTTCTTCGGCGGGACTTTTACAGGCTTACGACCTGTACAGCAGCAAAGCTATTTTGATTCAGTTCATCCATTCATCCACAGCGGCAGGATTGCGAGCATCCGTTTATCTACACGACCGGATTTCATCACACCACAAATCCTTTCTTTGCTCAAACAAAACTTTGTAAAGACAATTGAACTTGGCGCACAATCGATGGAAGATGACGTTTTGCGGTTATCTTCACGTGGCCATACTTCAACAGATACAGAAGAAGCCTCAAAGATGATCACCGGGGCAGGATTTTCCCTGGGATTGCAGATGATGATCGGTCTGCCTGGAGATACAGAAGAAAAAGCTATTCGTACAGCTCATAAAATTGTCGGACTGAATGCCACAGAAACCCGTATCTATCCTGTATTGGTAATTTCCGGGACGGAACTTGAGAAATTGTTTATATCCGGGAAATATCATCCACTGGAACTTGAAGAAGCCATTCGCTGGACAAAAAATGTTGTCACTGTTTTTGAATCCTCCGCAACCAGGATCCTCCGCATCGGACTTCACCCTTCAGAAGAATTAGTCAATAAAAGTGTACTTGTTGCGGGTCCATTTCATCCCTCTTTCCGGGAACTGGTAATGACCGAAATATGGCATGACCGTTTCAAATCGGGCAGTTTTTCACGTCCCCACAATACCATAAATATCCACGTAAATCCTGCTGATCATAACAATGCCGTTGGTTATTTTGGGAAGAACCGGAAGTTTTTCGAGTGTCGTTATCGTGAAGTGAAATTCATTCCTGATCCTGCAACTCATTTAAACACTTACCATGTTGATTATCGTTGATAAAAAGATCCCGGAAAAGGCAAAAGAGAGATTAACATCTCTTGGGCTTCAATGGTCTGGATTTCTTGTTGAGCTGGAAACAAATAGTCTTGTTTATCCTGCAATTTCCGGGCACCCGGATATTTTTTTCTGTCAGACGCCACAAACATTGGTTATCGCTCCAAATCTTCCGGATCAATATGTTCGCTTATTTGATAAGTGTAAAATTTCCTATATCCAGGGAAATATTGCTGTAGGAAAAGTTGATTCTGAGGAAGAATCCACTCTTCAATCATCCAATCCTAAAAACAGGAAAAACCCGGAGAACAAGGTCATGGCATGTTATAATGCTGCGATCGATGAGCAATTCCTTGTTCACAAACTGGAATATACTGATCCGGTCATCCTCGAGAACTGTCATTATCTAAAAAAAATAGCCGTCAGGCAAGGATATACGCGGTGCAATCTGCTGCTTCTAAAAAACAATCATTACATCACGTCAGACCAGGGAATACATAAAACCTTACAGAGGGCCGGCCTGGAAGGATTGTATGTGGAACCCGGCGGGATTTTACTTCCCGGATTTCAGAATGGTTTTATTGGTGGTGCAATGGGATTATTCAGAGACACTATTTATATCATTGGCAGCTTACGTTATTTACCGGAAGGTCAGAGAGTAGTTGAATTTTTTAACAAGTCGGGCTATAGTATTGTTGAACTTTATGACGGACCATTATTTGACGGAGGAGGAATCCTTTTTATTTAGTGCCTGACTGTTTCTCAGATTTCGGATCTCGGATTTCGGATCTCGGATCGTGGAAAATTTGCTATCTTTGCAGTCTCCGCAATTTTAAATTTCATTTCTATATGAAAAAAATCAGTTGGTTGGTTTTTTTGACTTTATGCTGGCTATCATTTGCTGCCGGGCAAATTCCGGCAGGATATTATGATGCTGCAA
>CAIWTA010000325.1 GCA_903915465.1 uncultured Bacteroidales bacterium
GTTTTGAAATCAGATCGAAAATCAGAATTCGTTGATCAGTGTTCGATTGTTCAAATAGGGTGAAAAAAAAGGTTTGAAAGACAGCAAATTATCCTGTGGGCGGTTTTTTTTCGAATACTCGAATATTGATCAACGAGTTTTGAAATCAGATCGGAAATCAGAATTCGTTGATCAATGTTCGATTGTTCAAATAGGATGAAAAAAAAAGAAGGGCGTCCCAACTGGTCGCCCCCTGCTGGCGCGCGCTTGTAACGCGTGCCTCACCCAATCTGCAATCCGGTGACTACCTGCAAACTCTTCTGCAAAATCTCATAAACAAACGGCGAATGGCCCAGCGATTCACCATCGGCTTCGAGGTTTATCTCGTCAAGTGATCTTACACATATAATCTTTCCCCGGAAAGTGCTGATAAACGGAAGTTCTACATGCGTCCCATCATATAACTTTCGTGCGTAACGGATCACCATCCATTTCGAGGCCTTTTTTATAAGAGTAACATCAAAGAGCCCGTCATCCGGAACAGCAAAGGGAACCTGCATCATACCTCCACCGTTATATTTACATATTCCGACATTCATGGAAAACAAATCACCTTTAAAAACAATCTTATCATCGATTTCAACAATGGCTTCGATGAATTTATACTGGAAAAGACTTGAGAAGATAAAATATAAATAGGTGAGTGGCCCGCCTTTTCCTTTTTCTTTCGAGATGTTTGTTTTATTTGCTACAAGTGCATCATATCCCATCCCTGCAATGTTCATGAAATACCTGATACAGGGAGTACTCTCCTGGAAATAGTGAACCTTCCCCACATCCTGGAGGAAAGTATTTTTCTTTATCAGCAACTGAATGGCTTCCTTATAATCAAAGGAAATATTGAAGGTCCTGCACCAGTCATTCCCGGTTCCGACAGGGATCATTCCCAAAACGATTTCTGACGGAGGAACAGCTTTTTGCGTAAAAATTCCGTTCATCGTTTCATTCATTGTACCATCTCCTCCAGCCACAGCAATGTTCCTGTAGCCTTTTTTAATAAAGTCTATGGCAATCGCATTAGCATGATCGCGGCGTTCTGTAAAAACAACTTCATTTGGTAGCCCTGCATCCAGAATAAGCTTTGATATTTCAGGCCAGTCTTTTGTTCCCTTTTTTACGCCGGCATTCGGATTGACGATGATCAGCCACTTACCGGGAGGAATTACATCGATCTTGTTCATAAAAGTTGATTTTGAACTGAGTGCAAATTAATAAATTTTATAAGAAGTATGAAAGGCGAAAGTCGAAAGTCAAGTTTCACCACAATAGGCACCATTGTAATTTACGATTATGATCGATTGACGATTTACGATTAAATTGTGTAATTGACGATTTACGATTAAAAGGAGTATTCTAAAGTCGAATGTCGAAAATCGAAAGCCAATGTTCGATATTCGAAAGCGTAGCTGGTGCAGGATTGCTTCTCTTATTTTATCCCGGGGTAATTATTGACAAACTTGATTGTTACATCAGGATAACTTTCAACAAACTTTATGGTAAAATCAGGATAGCTATCAACAAATTGCCATTCACCGCAGTCGTCGGGATAATTATCAACGACTTTTATGGAAATATCCTGATAATTTTCGACTTCCTTCACGTTGAAATCAGCAAATGAAGTGACAATCTTGACCTTCCCCTTTAACGGGATTCCATGAAATGTGCAGTTCGATGGGTCAATTTTTTTGTCAAAGCTATCCGATCCTGAATCCCTGACCTCAGACCGACCGGTTGCGAACTTTACCGTAAAATCCTCTCCACTGCTCACAAGCTTAACTTTAATATCTTCCCCTGATTCAACGAATTGCCACTCCCCCTTATTTCGTGGAGAATGCTCAGTCTTTATGATTGAGATATCTTCAGAACTGTTTACTATCTTTACCTTGAAATCCTGATTTGATGAGACTACTTTCACTTTGCCATAAACCGTTTTACCCTTATAAGTATATGTATATGGGTTGATCTTCTGGCCAAAGCAGGATGCCGCCATAACCAGGAAGAATATAAGATGGATGATTTTTCTCATAGGGTTATTCTGAATCTCAAATATAAGAAATTCTAAAGTCGAAAGTCAAAAGTCGAAAGTCAAAAGTATTGCTGGCGCGCGCCAGCCTAGTCTGAAAGTCGAAAGTGTAAAGTGTAAAACCTATTGCCTGTTGCCTATTGCCTATTGCCTAATTTTGTTAATTCATGCCTATTCCACAAATATTTAATATTTTAGCAATGTATTAAGATGACCTACCCCTATGCCCCTGTCCTGGAACGAGATCAAAGACCGCGCCATCCGTTTTTCCAAAGAATGGGAAAATGAAACTTCCGAAGATGCCGAAGCCAAATCCTTCTGGGACGATTTCTTCAATGTTTTCGGCGTCTCACGGCGTAAACTTGCCAGCTTCGAAAAACCGGTTAAACGCCTCGACGAATCTACCGGTTACATCGACCTTCTCTGGAAAGGGACAATCCTCGTTGAACATAAATCCAAAGGAAAAGATCTTGATAAGGCCTACAAACAAGCACTTGAATATTTCCCCGGACTGAAAGATTACGAGCTGCCAAAATATGTCCTGGTTTCCGACTTTGCCCGCTTCCGGCTCTATGATCTCGATACTTCCAATCATTTTGAATTTGAACTCCCCGACCTGTATAAAAATGTAAAGCACTTCGGTTTTATTGCCGGCTACCAGAAGCATGAATTCCATGAACAGGATCCGGTGAATATCAAGGCTGCCGAACTCATGGGGAAACTCCACGACCGGCTCAAAGAGATCGGATATACCGGCCATTCGCTCGAATTGTACCTTGTGCGTCTCCTCTTTTGCCTCTTTGCAGAAGATACCAGCATCTTCGAGAAAGACCAGTTCCGCGATTTTATCGTGAACAAAACCAAAGAGGACGGCAGCGACCTTGCACAGCATCTCTCTTCGCTGTTTTATATCCTCAATACGCAACGGAAAGACCGGCTGAAGAACCTCGACGAAGAACTGGATGCTTTCAAATACATCAACGGGAAACTGTTTGAAGAGACACTTCCGCCTGCCTCCTTCGACAGCCGCATGCGCGAGATCCTGCTGGAATGTACCGCCCTCGACTGGGGCGCAATATCACCGGCAATCTTCGGTTCTCTCTTTCAAAGCGTGATGAATCCCGTGGAGAGAAGAAACCTCGGCGCACATTATACTTCCGAAAAAAATATCCTGAAGGTCATAAAACCCTTATTCTTAGACGATCTCTGGAAAGAATTTGAATCCATAAAAGACTCCCGCGGCAAGCTGACCAGGTTCCATGATAAAATCGCGGCATTGCGATTCCTCGACCCTGCCTGCGGTTGCGGGAATTTCCTTGTGATCTCCTACCGTGAATTGCGCTTGCTCGAGCTGGAGATCATCAAAACACTGCAAAAAGGCCAGCAGGTATTTGATGTTTCCGAATTGCTGAAGCTCGATGTGGATCGTTTCTATGGCATCGAGATCGAAGAGTTTCCTTCGCAGATCGCACAGGTGGCGATGTGGCTCATGGACCACCAGATGAACATGCGGGTGAGCGAAGCCTTCGGACAATACTTCGTAAGGCTTCCGTTGCGTAAAAGCCCGAATATCCTTTGCGCCAATGCACTTCGTACCGACTGGCAAAGCCTCATTGAACCCATGCCGTGGGATAAAGAGGAGCAACGGTTTGATTTTATCTATGGGAATCCGCCGTTTGTTGGGAAATCATTGATGAATGCCGGACAGAAAGATGAAATGTCTCATGTCTTTGCAGGAGTAAAAGGCGCCGGTGTTTTGGATTTCGTAACAGCCTGGTATATCCGTGCAGCACAGTATTTGGCCTCACCGGCAGCTCATCTTCAACCGGAGAATTCTGCCTCACCCCCGGCCCCTCTGCAACCAAATTTTTTGGCCTCACCCCCGGCCCCTCTGCAACAGGAGAATTCTGCCTCACCCCCGGCCCCTCTCCAACCGGAGAGGGGAGTAGAAGGGAACAAAACAAGATGTGCTTTTGTTTCAACCAATTCTATATCACAGGGTGAACAGGTTGGAATTCTCTGGAACGAACTGTTCAATAAATACAAGCTAAAAATTCATTTTGCGCACAGAACCTTTAAATGGAGTAATGAAGCCCGCGGAAAGGCTGCAGTGCATGTTGTTATTATCGGTTTTTCAAATATTGATATTAATGAAAAGAGGATTTTTGAGTATGAAGATATAAAGGGAGAGCCTCATGTTATAAAGGTCAGCAACATCAATCCATATTTAGTTGAAGGGAAGGACTTAATTATCTTGGCAAGAAGTAGTCCTATTTGCTCTGTTCCTGAATTTATTTATGGGAATAAAATTGTTGATGGTGGCAATTTCCTTTTTAATGACCAAGAAATGGATGATTTTCTTAAAATTCAACCAGATGCAAAAAAATTCTTTTATCCAATCCTAAGTGGAAGTGAATTTATCAATGCAGAAAATCGTTGGTGTCTGTATTTAAAAAACACTACCCCTGATGAATTAAGAAATCTTCCGTATATCATTGAACGGGTTGGAAAAGTAAGAGAATTTCGTTTGAAAAGCCCTAAAATTCCAACTCAAAATGCAGCCCAAACACCAACTCTATTTGCAGAAGAAAGACAACCTAATAGCGATTTCATTTTAGTTCCAAGAACAAGTTCTGAAAACAGAAAGTATATTCCTATAGCATTTTTTACTAAAGATTTTATCGTTAATGATAGCTGTATTGCTTTACCAAAAGCAACATTATTTCACTTTGGCTTTTTGACTTCACAAATGCATGTTACTTGGATGAAATACATTTGTGGAAGACTAAAAAGTGATTACCGGTATTCCAATTCAATTGTCTACAACAACTTCCCTTGGCCCGAAACCCCATCCGAAAAGCAGGTGAAAACCGTAGAAGAAGCTGCGCAAAAGGTGTTGGATACAAGGTTAAAGTTTCCCGGCAGCAGCTTAGCCGATCTGTATGATCCGTTAACCATGCCGCCTGAGCTGGTCAAAGCGCACCAGGAGCTGGATAAGGCGGTGGATCTTTGTTACAGGCCACAGCCATTTCCGAATGAAACAAAACGGATCGAGTTTCTGTTTGAGTTATATGATAAATATACGGCAGGACTCTTTGCGGAAAAGAAGACGAAAACCCGAAAGCCAAAAGGTTAAAGCCACTACTATGTCTTCTCCTAATAAAAATAATTAGGAACATAAAAACGGATAACTTAAATAGTTCTCGCGGAGTTCCGCAGAGTTCTTCGCAGAGTTCCGCTGAAAAAATATTCCTATGACTCTGCGAGACTCAGCGCAATAATCTGCGAAACTCAGCGAGAAAAAATATTATTGAATATCAAATAACTAAATCAAGTTATAAAGGAGACCTTCAAATGATTAAACTTTCTCAAATCCCCCGATTACTGCTTCTGGCTCTCTTTGTCGTTGCATTCAGCCCTTTGGCCGCACAGGAATCCAATGCCAGAATGACACTTGAGTATTTCAATAAGACTGAGATCGGGGCGGCATTCGGCATTGGTTCTTTTAAAGGTGATATCGACAGCGGGTATGCACAGCGTAAAATGAGAAACGACCAGCTCATTTTCCCGATTCAGACGATCAACGGGTTTATTGTTTCCGGGAGAGTGGGGATTGGCCTTGGTTTGGGCGTTGAGATATGGAAAGAAGGTTTGTTTTTCCCGATTTTCGGGCATCTTTATTATGATTTTAAACCATCGGAAAATACATTTTTCGGCAGTCTTAATCTCGGAACTGCCATCGGAACCCGTTATGAAACATCTTACTATCCTTCCGGAAAAGGCGGGCTGTTATTCAGCCTTGGTGTTGGTTACAAGATGAAAGTAGTAAAAAGGCTGCAGTTTGAATACGAGCTTTACTACAGGTACCAGGCAATCCTGTCGCATTACACGATTTATTACGATTCTGCCCGTAAAAAGTTCTCTACAGTAGATGAAAAATTCCCCTATAATTTTATCGGGTTCAAAATCGGGATATTCTTCCATTAGGAAATAGAAAAAAATCACCACTAAGGCACTGAGATCACAAAGGGACACTAAGAGACTGTTTAAATTTTATTTATTTCGTTTTTTATGGCATTCACCCCTTTCAGGGATGAGATTGTATTTGTTCATTTTCCGCGGGTTACACCCACGGTTATTCAAATTAACCCCTTTCAGGGTTTTCATGTTAAGAAGGTCCGAAGGACTTTAATTTTAATAACCTCCGGTGTAACCGGAGGCAGAATGAAAGAACCAAATATGAACCCTGAAGGGGGGCAACGGAATGTTAAAAGAATCCTAAGTGTGTCTTAGTGCCCTAAGTATCTTAGTGGTAAAAAAACATCAACCTATCGGATCGTCTTCCTTCCTTCCAAAGAGCAGCAGTGAATACATGAAGGCAAAGAAGGTTACGCCTGCCTGAGATTCAATTGTATCCTCGGGGATCATTGAAATGATGGCGATGATGATGAAAATGAGAAAGAAATAATCGCTGAACTTTCCCAGGACAATTGGCGGATAAAAAACCGAGAAAAGAAACCATAGCAGCCCGAAGAGGCCAAATCCGATGAAGATCGAGAAGAACTGGTTGTGTGACCGCCATCGTTGTTGTGATGCCAGTTTCGTATGCATCTTGTTGTATTGTTCCTGAAACGCAGTGTTCATATCACCCGTACCTACTCCGGTAAGCCAGTTCTCTTTTATCAGACCCAGCGAAGCTTTCCAGAACTCTAATCGCTGCATTACGCTTGAACCGGTCGGATCGCCAGACTTTTTATATTCATCGTATCCCCAAAGAAATTCATAGATCCTCCCACGGATGCTGAAGGTTTGCGCGAAAACCACATTGGCGATTCCTTTTTCAATCTCCTGAACCTCTTCATTGGTAAGCTTTTTTAAACCATCTGCATCTTTCCGGTAACCTTTTGAACTCATAAACCGAATCAGTGTGTTGCTGACACGCTGGTCTTTTTTATCTAAACTGTCAAACTTGATCTTACTTCGCTTGTTCCAGGAATCTTTCAATTCATCCCATTGGATGTAAATCCAGATATAATTTCCGTTCTCAACCTCTCTGTGACTGATATAATGGGTGTATCTGTTGCCCTTCGAAGTGGTTGAATCCAGTTTTGAAAAATCGACCTGGTTGACATGATAATAATCCTTTCCGACATCCAGCACATAAATGGTAAACAATGCTGTCAATACCAGAAATAAGCCAAGGAGTGAAATTTTCCTCCACAGCGTTTTGCTACGAATGATCAGGATTATCAAAAGAATAAAAAGTGCCAGGCTGCTGACAGCGAGGCCGGTAGCTGATTTCGAAAGGACAAAGTAGATGATTAGCCACACGGAAGCAATGCCAAAGAGTATTTTAACGATGCCGGGGAATGTTCGTTTCAGGAATAAAAAATAACCCAGGGAAAAAACAGAGAAGCTGATCAGGAGTGAAACGATGATATGGGAAATAGATTTTGAGATTTCCCGAATGTCGATAAAATTTTCCTGGAAAAGATTTCCTGAATTGATGAAAGTCCTCACTAATACTGAAGCAACAAAGATTATGATGAATCCATAGAAATCTCTTTTCCTGAATCCCGGGGATGTTGAGATAAACAATGGCAAAAGAAAGATTGGCAGTTTTGTCCGGAGATCTTTCATGGCATAATCATAATCAGAAGTGAAAATCAGTCCTATGATGTGCAGGAGGAAGATGGAGCTGAAAATCATCGCCGGCTTATTGGAAAAGAAGCTTTTAAATCCTTTTCCTATGCTGATGAGGAGTTGGTAGAAGAAATACGGCACAAAAAAAACAACTGCTTTCCAGCGGGACTGTTGAAGAACAAATTCCTTCATTTTCCTGAAGTCTATCCGGTCGACAGCAAATACAGCTGCAAGCCAGAACTGCGCGAAACTCATCATGAATTTTGAGTGTGGCAGGAATGCCATCATCATCACAAGCCCAAGAATGTAGTTCCAGCGGATAAATTGTCTGAAAAATTTTTCTGCCATAGGCAATCAGGAAAACAACTTTTTCCTTCCCTTTCTTATTTTGGTTTTAAATGTAGTAAAATTGTCCGTGCCTTTGATGTCGATTCTTTTCATTTCATACGGGTTTTTCAGCGGCCAGGAATTGATCCTGTTACCGATCCGCATGGCAAATTCCAATCCTTTCTCACGGAACATTTGTTTCATCTGGCTCTTAAGCAATTTGTCTTTCTTCGGGTAACCGCCAAAAGGGTAAGCAAGTACATGCACAAAGCGAATCCCATAAAAGGTGAGTGTTTGGTAACAGTTCTCAAGATCATCCTGCATATCCTCCAGGTTTAAATCACCATAACTGCGATGAAGGAAGGAATGCATCCCGAATTCAATATTTTCGTCCTCGGCAACCGCTTTGATCTGATCTGCGGACATGATCTGATCCGATCCCTTGTCCCACAAATTAGACTTACCAATATAAGCAACAGGAATAAAGACAGTGGCTTTAAAATTGAATTTTTTTAACGTCGGCAATGCCCATTCGGTAAAATCAGCGAAAGCATCATCAAAAGTGAGGACTATCGGGTGGGAAGGCAAAATTCCTCCGGTTTCACGGATCTTTGCCAGTTCTGCAAAAGACATTGTTTTATAGCCCTTCTTTCTGATGTATTCCATTTGCTTCATGAAATTTCCCGGCGAGACCGACAATCTATTTGTAACATTTGCAGAAACCTTATGGTACATCAGTACCGGAAGCCCGGTCTTAGGAGGGATAAGGAAGCTGTACTCTAATGTCAGCCAGACCAGTACCAGTATTATTACCGCTGTTGATATGAAGATGAATGTCATCATTTCTTATTCGCCATTTCTATGGTTTTAGCAATCTTAACGGAATCATAAAAAGCGGCGAAGAAAGACCACATGAAACCGGGATAACCGTTGAGGAAGCCCAGTCTGAGAAAATAAAAAGTAAAAAAACTTATCGGGAACCTGAAGGCCACCCTGCATTTTGAGAATCTTCTTTTTTCCTGCAAGTACTTCATTGCCGCCTGCGAAGTATATACATTGATCTTTTGCAGGTGATGAGAAATATCGCGGTAAGAATAATGAATGAGCTTACCTTTCAGCTTACCAATTGGTCCTTCCACAACAAATTCCTCATGTACGGGAACCGTTGTAAAATGGCCTTTCCTTCGCATGAAGAGTCGTAAATGATACGTTTGGGCGTGTTTCAGTATTCTTCCCATAAAACAAAATGACATAGGAATCTGGTATCCGGCAGCAGTACCGTTTTCCTTTTGAAGCAGGTTGTGGATTTCAGTTTTCAATTCTGACGTCACCACTTCATCAGCATCTAACGAAAGAACCCAATCGTTCGAAGCCTGGTCAACCGCAAATTGTTTTTGCTTTCCGTATCCTTCAAAATCATGCGTAAAAACCCTGCAGTTGTACGACCGGCAAATTTCAACTGTCCGGTCGGGCGAATTAGAGTCAACCACAACAATCTCATCCGCCAGTGCTTTAACAGAATCCAGACATCGGGCTATGTTCTCCTCTTCCTGGTAAGTGATGATGACAACAGAAAGTTTGGCCATAATTATAATTACTTTTTAATATTAAACTGATCCCAGTCCTGGCCGAATGGATTTGATTCCCGGATCTTCAGGAGTTCGGTCATCGACAAAGTTATTTCGCATACAACCGATCGTCCGGGTTCCGCTGCCAGCAGGATCTTTCCTTGAGGGCCGATAACCATGGAATCGCCTGTATGCTCTGCCCCAAAACCATCACAGCCAATCCGGTTTACACCAACAACATACGACAGGTTTTCAATTGCCCTCGCAACCAGCAGTGATTTCCAGATATTGGAACGGATTGAAGGCCAGTTGGAAATATAAACGAGAAGATCGTATTCGTATTTTCCGGCACTGCAGGTGTTTTTACTCCAAACGGGAAATCGCAAGTCGTAGCAAATCAATGGAAGAACGTTCCATCTTTGTATATCCTCAATGATTTTATTTTTCCCCGGGTGAAGAAATTTGTATTCTTCGCTTAGCCGAAAGAGGTGGCGTTTGTCGGAATAATGACACAAACCATCAGGAGTTACCGTAACCTGCCGGTTAACCCAAATGTTTTCTTCCTTGATGAGAAGGCTTGTCATCATCCTGCAATTTCTTTGGCGTGCCATTTCTTTAAGGAACTGAATAGAAATGCCGTTCATCTCTTCCGCACATTTAGCATGATTGATGGAGAAGCCTGTGTTGAACATTTCGGGAAGGAAAATGATATCAACCGGGGAATGAACTTGTCTGGCGATGATCTCAGAAAATGATGCCAGATTTTTTTCGGGATCTTCCCAATAAATGTCTGATTGTATTAGTGCAATCTTCAGTTCATCCATTGATTAGACATATTATTGGTTCTTTGAGGTTAAGGTTTTGATCATTCCTGAACATCACATAATGAGTCCACTCTGAAAAGTATCTATCCATGAAAGGTGTTGGGCTAAAGCCCTATATTTTAGCGATTCACTTAAGGGGGTGACTAAAAAGTAAAAAAACAAAATGTCACGCAGAGTTTCGCAAAGTTTTACGCTAAGTTACGCAGAGTTAAAATTCATATAATCAATATTCTGCGAAACTCTGCGATTCATCAGCGAGCCTCTGCGAGAAAATAA
>CAIWTA010000326.1 GCA_903915465.1 uncultured Bacteroidales bacterium
AAAAGGAATTTTTGACCTGGCTCAGAATGGTTCTTCTCCTGCCCAGACTTTCGCCATGAAGCTTATTGAAAATGCTAAAGCCAATGATCTATGAAAAGTTTGGTCTCAGATACATTGCTCGAACGGATTAAACTCTATTATTTGTCGGATGATACAAAACTTTCCGATCAGGATGAGAAGATTCGCGGTCGTTGGGCAGCAGCTTATTCCATGCTGATCAACCAAAGAAGTGTTGATCGTGAAGTGGTCATGATGCTTATGAAACTCTATGATATTTCTGAAGCCCAGGCTTACCGGGACATTTTCAACTGCACCCGGTGTTTCGGGCCTGTCCGTGGAATTGATCGTCAAGCCATGCGTAACATGGTTACACAATGGGCGATCGAAGATTATCGCAAAGCCTCCATTACGAATGATTTCAGGGCAAAAGATAAAGCCCTGGATAAAATTATCAAAGCCAACAACCTTGATAAAGAGGATATGGAGCTTCCTGATCCATCGAAGATACAGCCTCCTGTGCAGCTTCTTTCAATCAACTACAATTTTCTCAACACAGAGTATTTCAAACTTATTGATCCCAAGGCGCAGGAAGCCTTACTGGCACTGAATAAAAAGGTGATGGCACTGATTGATGCTTCACCTATTGCTGATTACAAGAACCTTCTTTTGGCTGATGATACCACCTTCGAGGATGTTACAGACTGAAGTAAAACCTGCCCCATTTTTGAATGATCCTCAGGTGGCTATCCAGCTTTCCAATAGTCCACATAAAATATTCATTGGTGGCAGGGGAGTCGGAAAGACTACGATCATCGCAGAGGAAATCATCAAATATTTTGTAGCCATGCCCCGGGGGAAAATTTCCCTGAACGGTCTGACCTATTTCCACATCCGGACAAAATCATTGCCTCCGATCATTGATCATTTTGAACGCCGCGGCCTGTACCGTGGCATTCATTATTTTATTGGTTATAAAGCTCCTAAAAAATATGAGTGGCCGGAACCTTATGCACCTCCGTTGGATTATACCAATTGCATCCATTTTATTAATGGCTTTGTCGTTGAATTCAATTCCTTTGACCGTCCGGAAATGGCTCGATCCGGATCCTATGATGGAATGATCTTCGATGAATGTACAAAGCTCAAAAAATCAGCCATCGATGCCGATGTGCTTCCTGCAAACCGTGGAAACCGAGACCGGTTTGGTCATTTGCGTTTCCATCATGGAACTTTGTTCCTGGGAACAATGCCATTGACTCCGGATGGAGACTGGGTTTTTGACTACCAACGACTGGCCGGTAAATTTCCATTCAGGTATTGTTATCTGGAAGCTTCTGCATTGCAGAATAGAAAGATACTCGGAGAGATGTATTTCCGGGACTTAAAAAGGGTACTTCCAAAAATTGTCTATGATCTGGAAGTGCTCAATGTCCGAAGGATTCAGAATACTAGTGGCTTTTATCCGCTCTTAAAGTCAGCCGTTCATGGCTATATTGACTGCTATGAGTACGACTTTATTGATGAAGCTGACCAGCAATTGCAGGGGAGCACGTTCGACTGTCGGGCCGACAAGGATTGCATTAGTAGTGAGCCACTTTATATCTCCTTTGACTTTGGCACTACCCAAAACTGCATGATCGTTGCCCAGTGGAATAAACAATCAAATGAGTTCCGGATCATCCGAAACTTCTTTGTTGAGAATGAAACCTTGTCCGTTTTAGTGCAACAGTTCATCGATCATTACCAGCATAAGCAAAACCGATATGTTTACCTGTATGGTGGTTCTGACGGCAACCGCCGCAATGATGCCGCATCCAGGGATTCTTATTTCGATGATGTCAGGGAACAGTTATCCAAGGCCAGGTGGGATGTTCAGTTAAGAGCAGAACTGTATGAAGCGCACCACATGGACAAGTATCAGTTCTGGTATAAGTTCCTATCGGGTGAATACCCATCCCTGCCTGCCTTTCGAATAAACATGAACAACGCCATGGAAACCTTTGTCTCTATGGACAATGCACCCATCCTGCCTCAAGAGTTTAAGAAAGATAAATCATCAGAGAGAAAGAAAGATCAGCCACGCTGGAAAGCAACTGATCTGTCCGATGCTGTGGACAATCTGTTCTATTGGCTACTCAGCCCATTGTTAGGGGATCAATACCCGACAAATGAGATGATCCTGCTTCCCGGTCGATCTTAGGGGAGCATTCCGCCTGCCTTCCTGTTTTATATCCAATTTACTATATATGTAGTATCAATTCATATATCCGAAAAAAAATTAGGGTGGTGCAATTGCATTTTTCGATAGGGCGGGGCGTGCACTCCGTGGGGATTTTGAGAAAAAAAAGGGGAATTTAGACCCTTTTCTTTCTCAATATCAGCAGAATAACAAAATATTTTTGAGAAACTGCAAAAATCGACTGCTTTTCTTTGATGATAGTGGTGTCAAAGCAAATCAGCAAAAGAAATCACCGGCAGGTAAATACCTGCTATTGAGCGGAGTACTTTTTTCTTTGATTATCCAGGTCAAATCAACAAGTACCAAAAAAGAAACCCTGTTTGGCCAGCGCACGGTTTAGCTCGAAATTTTCCAACAAAGTTACCTTACGAATAATTCGCTTTTAAAGTACCTGAGTATGCGGTACAGCTTAAAACTGTAAAGGGCGACCTCCTTTTCGAATTGTCGCTTTTAGTGTTTTCAGATTGGAAGTCAATCAGACCGACACCCTTGACATAATTTATTATTCACGGTTATAGCCTTTGGCGTAAAAAATTTCATTTCTAAACTTAAAACAAACGCCTTATGAAAACTTTAGCCGTCATCACAAAAGAACAGTCACTCGTT
>CAIWTA010000327.1 GCA_903915465.1 uncultured Bacteroidales bacterium
GGCGAAGCCGGAAATCTCACGAAGTGAGATAGATGAAGGCGCAGCTGCGTTGTGGCGACGAGGCCGCCCGGCCTGAGGGCAATAATAGATAGAAAATTATCAAAATTTTAAACAGTCTCAAAATTGTTCTAAAGTTCTTTCGTACTGGATTTCCGGACGATAAGAGGACAATGATCTTACATGAGTTCCGGTTTGTTCGGGGATATTCTCTGGTCTTCAAATTCCCCGTTGATATAGCGTTGCATAAGCTTATATCGTTGGAGTTTACCGCTGGAGGTTTTGGGGATTTCATTCGATTTTATCAGTACCATTTCATCAACGGTAATACCGAGGTTGCTGCGCAAGAGTGCCCGTAGCCTGAGGAAAGTTTCATCTGCCTGTGATTCAGGAATACCAGCAACAAAAACGATCACTTTGTCCTGGCCGGTTTCCCTGCCTGTGATCCCACAAAAACAAACCTTGCCATAGGCAATATCGACAATGGTACAGGCCATGGCCTCGAGGTCGTTCGCAAAATAGTTCCGGCCATTTTTAAAAATGATGTCTTTATGGCGACCGCTGATATAAAGTCTGCCATCGAAGAAGAATCCGATATCGCCGGTACGAAGCCACTCCCCGCAAAAGGAGGAGGTAGTAGCCACGCGATTTTTGTAATATCCTTTCGTAATGCTGGGGCCATTCACCTGAATATGGCCGGCGATCCCATTCTCCAATGGCAGATCATTGTCATCCACGATCCGGATTTCAACATCGTTCAAAGCAACACCGACTTCAGATAATAATCTTGCCGACGGTTCTGCAGGATCAACAGGTTGAGTCCTGTTCTTGCGGTCCAGCAGCGAGGCATCAAATGCCGTGATCATTGAGGGTTTCATGAGCGGTGCAAAGGAGATAGCGAGCGTGGCCTCTGCCATACCATAAACCGGCATCATGGCTTCCGGTTTGAAGCCAAATGGTTGAAGTGTCTCAACAAAGTTCTGCATAATCTTAACCGAAATGGGTTCGGCGCCGTTCAGCATCGCTTTCATGCTGGAGAAATCCCAATCAAAGACAGGTTTTTTACGATTAAAGTACCGTAAAACCAAAGCCAGTCCAAAGTTTGTACATCCTGTAACAGCAATCTTTTGCTGACTCATCAGGTTCACCCATAATCCGGGATTCATGATGAAATCAATGGTCTCAATGTGGTATTGAATTATACTGGAATAGAGGGGTGTTAGGTGATACCCGATCAAACCCATGTCATGAAAAAGAGGCATCCAATTACCAATATTATCGTAAAAATGCAAGTCAAGGCCAATGCGGATTGCATCCATGTTTACCATCAGGTTCCCGTGGGTAAGCATGATGCCCTTCGGATCGCCGGTGCTGCCTGATGAGAACTGGATAAAAGCAAGATCATCAGGTTTCAGAACAGGTTTGGGAAATGTTCCGTTAAAATTCAGTTCCTGTTTATGCTTTATTTTCCCTTCAGGTAAATCGCCGGAATCCTCTACTTCCAAACTCATAAAAATATAAGGGCATTCCAATTGTTCGTAAACATTCATCAGTTTCACTACCGAAGGGTTGTATCCCGAGAAGGTCATTGGAGGTTGAAGAATAGTAGGAATTATCCCCAGCAGAAAACTCCCCCAGAGAAGCTCAATGGTTTCCTGATTATTCTGGGTAGCAATGATTATTTTATCTCCCTGTCTCAAACCCAGGTTAAAAAGACCGTTGGCAATACGGTGTGCTTCGGCAAGCAAATCCTTATAAGTCTGGATCATGAGATTACCATTCTTATCGGAATACCCGATAAACAAATCTTGATTGCTGCGAACTGCCCTGATTAGTAAATCAGGCAAGGTCAGTTCAGGCTGATAATATGCATTCGTTTCAGGCATGATTTTCAATCATTGGTTCAACCAGTTTGCAAAGTAACGAATAAGTTATTTGTGCGCCATATATCAGAAAATTCTTACATTTGCCGCATAACTTGTACCTCATGAAGATTGAAGATTTCATTGCCAAACTGGAAGAAGAATATGAAGATATCGAGAAGGGGACGCTTAAACCTGAGAGTATTTTCAGGGAAGTTTTTGAATGGAGTTCCATCAATGCGCTCATTTTGATTGCCCTGGTTAAAACCGAATACGATGTTGCCATCAATGCCGAAGATATTGCTAATTCAGCGACAATCCAAGACTTGTTCATGATTATTAAAGCAAGGGTACAGTAGCCTTTAAAGAGCGGAACAGACATTCCCTCTTTCCGAATAATCAAATTTCTTCCATTAATTTCCTTCCTTCTTCAGCCAGTTGAAGAATTGATATATCATCAAAAAACAGATAAGGCGGCCATTCGAATCCAAAAATGTTTTTTGTTTCTGTGGAGAGTTCTACTGCTTTTAATGAATCCATTCCATAGGTTGCCAGGCTATTGGCCGGATCTACTGGCAACCCTTTGTTCAGGTTAACAGAAACCCATGTAACCAGGAAATGTTCAAGGTTTGATGCTTCCCGTCCGATCATTTCAACCTGTGGGATTTCTCTATCCTCAAATAAACGTTCGGCAACAATATCAAATTTCCCTGTCAGCAAGTATTCCCGTGTAGCATTACGCATGCTTTTTCCGCTTGAGGTTTTCGGAAGAGAGCTGGTACGGATCAGTGCAATACGGGCAGGTTGTATTTCAAATTCACGGGAAATGGCGGCGACAATCATTTCCATCATTTTACCGGTATCGGGAGGTATTATTGACCTTCGTAATTCTGCAACAATAGCAAGTTTTTCAGTCCCATGCTGTTCAAAGGAAAAAGCCGCCGTATAAGTCTTCCGGATGGAAGGATGACTCTCCTCTACCGTTTTTTCAATATCCTGGGGATAAAAATTCCGGCCATGGATAATGATCAGGTCCTTCAGTCTTCCGGTAATAAAAAGCTCATCATTGTGCATAAAGCCAAGGTCTCCTGTCCGCAACCAACAAGGTTCATTGCGTCCCGCAGGACTAGCCAGGAAGACTTCTTCCGTAAGCAGTGGCATGTCATTGTATCCCATGGCAATGGTGCTTCCGCATGCCCAGATTTCACCAACTATATCCGAAGGTTGTATTTCTTTTGTATCAGGATCTACAATCATGATTGAAGTATCCATATTTGCTTTCCCATTACTTGTAATCCACCGCACATCATCCTCATCAGCCAAGGCCGGAATCACTTTGTTTTTTTCCAATGCCGAAGACCGGACCGGCAGATAAAATGGTGGCTGATATGCATCGATGCCTGTCAGGACAAGGGTAGATTCCGCCATTCCATAACCCGGGAAAAGCGCTTCCGGTTTAAGTCCGGCTGGTGAAAAAGCTGTTAAAAAGCGTTCAAAGGTTGACTTTCTGACAGGCTCGGCTCCGCTGTACAGCACCCGGAGGGAGGATAAATTCAGGCTGCTCCGCTGGATTTCATCAGTTTTGTCAACACAAAGATTGAATGCAAAATCCGGCTGTCCGCTGATTGTAGCACGATAGTGACTTAAGTTCTGTAAAAAGTAAAACGGGTCAGAAATAAAGGTAACCGGAGAGATCAGGACTGCATGTATTCCGGAAAAAATGGTCTCTAATATTCCAAAAATCAAGCCCAGGTCATGGAATTGTGGCACCCAGCTTACTGTAGTATCTTCATTGGTGATTCGAAAAAGCATCTGTATTGAACGCAGGTTATACATGATGTTCCGGTGACTGACCATCACACCTTTAGGATCGCCTGTTGAGCCTGATGTGTATTGGAGAAAAGCCAGGTCTTCAAAACCAGGTTCAATAAAAACCTGAGCAGGCTCCTCCGGGGCTGACCATGATTCTGTTGTATGCCATTGTAAGTTTTTCACCAACGGATCTTCTGAAAAATTGCGCTCCAGCGAATGTGCAATGACCCCGGTGGTGATGATTGAAACAGCCCCGCAATTGGAAACAATGGCATGAATGCGCCGGAGTGAACGGTTTTTTCGTGGCGGATAAGCTGGTACAGGGATTACTCCGGAATAGAGGCATCCAAAAAAAGCAACGATAAAATCAAGTCCTGCCGGATAAAACATGAGGACTTTTTTACCTTTATATCCAAGGTCAGAAAGCTTCATTGCCACTTTCCTGGCGCAAGCATCCAATTCCCCATAGGTAATAAAAAGCTCTTTATCCGTTCCGTCAACCAGGAAAGTAAATGCCCGTTTTCCCGGATGCAGAATTGCCCTTTGCAGCAACACAGAAACAATAGTTGCATGGTTCGGCTGAAGCAGAAGATCTCCAGGGACGGGTATGGCGTTTGTTAAATCCATTATTCCAATAAATTAAAGAAAAATATCTCGAGTGGCATGAGGACAAAATTAGATATTTTCAGGTAGGATTGAAAAAAGTAGTATTTTTGCTTTGTTTCACCCAAATGACAAGATTAACCGGAAGGAAATGGCTGTATTTGAGATATCTGATGTTCGAATTGCCGGTATATCGGCATGCGTTCCCCAAAATACATCCTCCAATCATGACTACAACTGGATATCGCAAAAGGAGCGCGACCTTCTGATCAAAACAATCGGGGTAGAAACCCGTCATAAAGCTTTACAGGGGCAAGCCTGTTCAGACATTTGCCTCCAGGCTGCCGAGCAATTATTGGACAAACTGGGGTGGGACCGCAATGAGATCAACCTGCTTATTTTCGTTTCGCAATCTCGCGATTATATTATCCCATCAACATCTGCCATTTTACAGGACCGTTTAAAATTACCATCAACCTGCATGGCCCTTGATATTAATCTTGGTTGTTCTGGATATGTTTACGGACTTTCCGTAATCAGTGCCATGATGAAAGCCACCGGGATCCAAAAGGGATTGTTGCTCGTTGGCGATATTTCGACACTTACTTCCGCATACCGTGATAAAAGCACTTTTCCCCTTTTTGGTGATGCCGGTACTGCAACTGCATTGGAACTGAAGCCGGGATATCCGCCGATGCAGTTTAACCTTCAGACTGACGGAAGCGGATATGAGGCAATCATAATTTATGATGGCGGGGTGCGCAACTTCCCCAGCAAAAAATCATTCACCACGAAAAAGTATGGCGAAGGAATATACCGTAACCGTTTGCAGGTAGCTTTGAACGGAATTGAAGTATTCAATTTTTCGTTGCGGGAAGTAGTCCCCAACATCAAAAAAACCCTGAATCACTTCCATCGCAACCTCGACGAGTTTGATTTTCTCTTGTTTCACCAGGCCAATCGCCTGATCAACGAAACCCTTCGGAAGATGTTAAAAGTCGGCCCGGAAAGAGTCCCATATTCACTGAAAGACTTTGGCAACACAAGTTGTTCTTCCATCCCGCTCACCATCGTGAGCCAGATCAGGAAAGAGCTTCATGACAAGCCACACAAACTTTTGCTCTCAGCTTTTGGAATAGGCCTTTCATGGGGCTGTGTATTGATTGAAACCGATTGCATTGTGATTCCTGAACTAACTGAGCAGGAATTCATTCCAATAAAGTCTGATAAAGAATGAGCCCTTTTGAATTAAACGGCAAGACGATCCTGGTCACAGGCGCTTCATCCGGCCTTGGAAAACAAACAGCCATAACTGCCTCCCGCTATGGCGCAAAGGTTATCATCACCGGACGGAATGCAGTAAGGCTTGATGAGACATTCAGATCACTTCTCGGAGAAGGGCACATGCAAATACTTGCTGACCTCACCATCCAGGCCGACATTGACCGGCTGGTTGCCGGAATACCACAAATCCATGGACTCGTGCACAGCACAGGTATTTCCGATATGACTCCGGCAAGTTATATCACGAGCGACACCATTGCAAAGACCTTCCGGATCAGTTTTGATGCCATTGTTCTTCTGACCTCAGGAGTTCTGCGCAAGAAAAAACTGGTGAAAAACAACAGCGCCATCGTGTTCATATCTTCCATTTCGACCCGTTATCCTTTTACCGGTGGCGCCATGTATGTCAGCGCCAAAGCAGCCATTGAAGGATATTCGAGGGTCCTTGCAAAAGAGCTGGCTCCGCGGGGGACCAGGGTCAACTGCATCGCACCTGCATTAGTTCGTACACCCATGATGAATGAAACTGCAGAGAATTATTCCCAGGAAGTCATCACACAAATTGAAGAACGTCAGTTGCTTGGGCTTGGCAATCCTGATGATGTAGCCAATTCGATTGTTTTTTTCCTGTCCGATGCATCAAAGTGGATCACGGCAGGACATCTGATTCTAGGCGGAGGTTAGCATGAACAAAACCCACACTCCTTATTATTCAATTATTATTCCGGTTTATAACAGTTTTGAATCGCTGGAAGAACTATTCCAGCGGATTGAACGGGCTATGAACGGACTGGGACAATCATTTGAGGTAATTTTCGTGGACGATGACAGCTCTGACGGTAGCTGGAATAAGCTGGAACTGATTCAAAGTACAAGCCCTGATAAAGTCATTGCCATACAACTTGCCCGGAACTTCGGTCAGCATAATGCTACCATTTGCGGTATCACCCAGGCGTCGGGTAAATTCATAATCACTATGGATGATGACCTGCAAAATCCGCCTGAGGAGATAGCAAAGTTGGTTAGCACCATGCAAAACAGTGACGCGGACCTGGTGTATGGCATTTATGATCAGAAACAACACTCCATCGCCCGCAACCTGGGAAGTTCCGCACTTAAAGCATCTTCCCGCCGTATATATAAGACCAAAGGGTTTGGATCTTCATTCAGGCTGATGAAATCATCACTTGCGAAAAACCTGCTTAACCACCAGTTGAACTTCATTTTCATTGACGAACTCTTCAACTGGTACACCAACCATATCGGATTTGCACTTGTAGAGCATCATAAAAGGCCGTACCAGAAGTCAACCTATACATCCCATTCCCTGATTTCGATGTTCTCGAACCTGGTCATTTACTACACTGCCATTCCTTTGCAAATCATGGTTTACGGCGGATTCATCTTTTCATTTCTTAGTCTTCTCACTGGTTTCTGGTTTATTTACCGTAAGCTTGTACACCATGTTCCCCTGGGATTTACTGCCCTTATCGTGGCGGTTTTATTTTCCACGAGTATCATTTTACTTTCCCTGGGAATCATCGGAGAGTATCTGAGTCGCATCTACATGGTGCAAAATCGAAAACCTCCTTTTTCCATCAATACCCTGTTACGCGATGAAATTCTTTAAATACGGAATAACCCTGGAAAGGCTCAAGGAGGAAGACGTTGAATTAGTCAGGCAGTGGCGCAATTCTGATCCCGTCAGGATGAACATGAACTACCGTGAGATAATCACACCGGAACAACAGCGTGAATGGTTCAATTCAATCAATACTGTAAACTTTCACTACGTGGTTATTCAATACCAGGGAGAGAAAATCGGGCTGCTTAATGATAAGAACATAGACTGGGATGCACTTACTTCCGAGACCGGGATATTTATCGGCCGGCCTGAATTCTACCATACATTCGTTCCTTATCTTGTGTCGATAGCCGGTATTGAAACCCTCTTTTATTTTGCCGGATGGCAAAAACAATATGCTCATATTCTGCGCTCCAATACCAATGCCATTAACTACAACCTGCAACTTGGATACAAGCTTTGTGAAGGACAAGAAAATGTTGATCATCAGCGATATGAATTAACCCGTGAAAGTTTTGACCAGACTGCCGGTAAGATCCAAAAGATGGTAAGGTCAGTTGCCGGAAACGAAACCAGGAGTAAGATTCTGTTTGAACCTGCTGATTATCATACCGGAATTGCACAAAAGTTTGAAGATTTATTTATCAGAAACCTGATTCCTCATAAACGCGAAAAGACCGCTGAAGGTATCTGGTATATTGAGTTGGACGCAAATGTAACTCCGCAGGTATAATACCCCCAACAAGATATGCTTTTCAATTCCATTGGGTATCTGTTTTTCCTCCCTGCAACAGTATTTCTTTACTATCTTCTCCCCTACCGCTGGCGTTGGTTGCTACTCCTGGCAGCCAGCTATTTTTTTTATCTCATCTGGCGGGTTGAATTTGTCCTTGTACTGATCAGCGCAACCCTTGTTTCCTATTATGCTGCCCTGAAAATGGGGCAAATACCAGACAAAAAACAGCGGCTTAAATACCTGGTTCTATCGATTGCCATTAACATTGGGATGCTTGTTTTCTTGAAGTACCTTGGGTTTTTTACTGAAATTGTTAACCAGATTGCAGGAATCACTGGAAGCAACTGCGTTATCCCATACTTCAGTATCCTTTTACCAATTGGTATCTCCTTTTACACTTTCCAAACCATAGGGTATACCATTGACGTGTACAGGGGAGTAATCAAACCGGAAAAAAATATCGGGATCTATGCTTTATTTGTTTCATTCTTCCCACTGGTACTGGCTGGCCCGATTGAGAGAGGCCGCCGGTTAATCCCTCAATTTCATGTCAAACATGATTTTGATCCCCAGCTTTTCACAAGTGGTCTTCGGCTGATCTTGTGGGGTATGTTCAAAAAACTTGTCATTGCAGATCGTCTGTCAATATTTGTCCAGCCGGTTTTTAATGAACCAAATTATTTCCATGGTATTGAAATTGGGTTTGCAATTATCCTGAAGATGATGCTGGTGTATGCTGATTTTTCGGGTTATACCGATATTGCCATAGGGTCGGCCAGGCTTATGGGATTCAAATTGAGCCCGAATTTCAACCGGCCATTCAGTGCTCAATCAATTGCAGCATTCTGGAGCCGGTGGCACATCTCTCTAACTTCCTGGTTGCGAGACTATGTATATTTTTCACTGCCATTCAAATATCACGGAAAAACAGTGAACTGGCGGATCAACCTCAACCTGCTCATCACGTTTGTGCTTGTCGGATTCTGGCATGGCCCTTACTGGAATTTTATCATTTTTGGGTTTCTGCATGGTGCTTATATGGTCCTGGCGAATATTTCCAAGCCAATCTTGTCAAACTTAACCCGTATCAGTGGTTTAATCAAAACACCCGGACTGCTTAAAGGACTGAACATCTCTGCTACTTTTCTGTTGGTTTGTTCTACCGGATTTTTCTTCGGACAACATCCGCTGCATGACTCTATTCTGATGATGGGAAACCTGACTGATTTCAGCCAAACCGGTAAATCAATATTATTTTTACTGAAAAATAACGACTTTTTATTGGGTGTTGTCATGATCTTCTTTATGCTTTGGTTTGAGTATCTGATCGCTGTGAAGTCTTTTGCATCGAGATTCCTGAGCAAACCAATAACCATAAGGTATTCAGCTTACCTTTTTATGCTGTTTTTCTTACTTGCTTTTGGGGTTTTTTCAAGTCAGAAGTTTTTCTATTTTCAATTTTAGCATGACCCGGAATAAACTGTTTTTTCTCAAATTGGTTGTTTTTATCCTGCTGGCTATCGGGCTGAATGTGTGTCTTAATAAAGTGTATGATCACTGGATGTACTATTTCCGGTTGGCAAGATATCAGGACAAGCAATTTGAAGCCTATCCGGATACACTGAAATACCTGATGCTTGGTAATTCACATAACCGGGTCAACCCGGAGGTTTTTGGACATAGCTTCTCTTATATGACACCTAAGGAAGTTTACACCCAGACTTATTACAAACTCAAGTATATCCTTGAAAAGACAAACAAAAGACCAGAAAATATTTTCCTTTCCATCGATCCGGTGAACTTTAGTCCGAGAGCTGAGTATGACCTGACATTTGACGGATACTGGCGGAAATACCTGAATTATCCGGAGTTGGCCCGTGAATTCAACGATCCTGAATACCTTTTGAATTGGGTTACAGGGAATTTTTTCTCGTATGTGGGGAATTACAAATTTGTTTATATGTCGGTGATCTTCCGTAAAGTTGATCTTCAGCAGATAAAGAATGGTTACGTCCCGCCAAGGAATTATAAGAACTTTGCGAAAGAACCCAACCGTGATGCATTAGGCTTCGAGATAGCAACGGCATATCTTTCAACTTATGCCAGGAAATCAAAGATTGGCGAGGCCAAATACTATTGCAAGATACTTGCGCTTTGCCGGCAATACAAGATTAACCTCATCCTTCTCCGGATGCCGATGACCGATGAATATTTAAAATTTGCACGAAAGATGGTCGACCTGGATAAACTTGATCAGGAAATCCTCGATTTAACACAGAAACACTTTAGCGATTTCAGGGTTTTTGATTACAGGAACTACTTTAAAGGGAAACCGGAATATTTTTTTAATGCCGATCATACAAACCCAATTGGGGCTATGATTATCAGCAATAAAATCAGGGAAGAACTGGAAAAATGACAATTTCAGAGAACTCACAACCATTCAATAAACCTGAATGAATGTCAAGTTCCATTGGATTGTAAAAATAACATTCTATTTCTCTTTCGTTGTTTTATTCTTCCGCACATTATAGTTCATCTTTAAATCATTTACAACACTCTGATATTCTTCTTGAGGATTAAAGAAATGAACTTCGTTGTATAAATCAGCAACTTCCCGGGATAATCTATCATAGGCAATTTTACAATATTCAAAATTATTATCAACCAATAAACAATTTCTCATATTCTTTAGTGCAGCAATCCCTGTTGATCCACTGCCTGCAAAAGGATCTATAATGAGTTGATTCTCTCTGGATAGAAGTTTAATAAAGAAAGACGGTAATTCTACAGGAAAAACAGCAGGATGTCCCATGTTTTTCCCAACCAAAGGAATAGTTATAACATTTGATGGAGCAACTTTTTCCTTTCCAACCCATTTTGAAATATCTCTTCCAAACCCACTATCATTTGAAGAATTATGACGAGATTGATCATTCTCACTAAGTTTTTGTAACCTCTTATTAACCCAGTCCCCGACTGGTACGGCAACGGCTTTCTGATCCATGTAGAATTTCTTCGATTTCGTGAGATGGAAGCAATATTCCCATCCATCTCTTAATCTATTTGGCCAGAACCCTGGCATTGGATTAGGTTTCTGCCAGATGTAATCATCAATACATAGCCACCCTGCTGAAATCAGTTTATCAATTGCTCTCCAGACATACCTATGACGAATGCCGTCAACAACTTTGTCTTTTATGTTTATTACAAGACTTCCATCATCTTTTAGTGTGTTCCAAAGAACATCATGAAAAGTCATAAACCATTCTGGAAATTTTTCAGGAGAAATACTATCATAGTGCTTTTTTCTTGCATCAGCATATGGAGGCGAGGTGACAATTAATTCAGCTGAATTCTCAAATTCCAAGAGAACACTTCTGCTATCACCACAAAGAATCAAACATTTGTTAATATGATCCTGGTTGAGATATTTGGTCTTTTTATCCAACGATGAATTTTAAAAATTTGTCGATACTTAGGTTTCCTTCTTGATCTATTAAATCCATCTTTAATAACTCGCTTTTTAATAGCAAAGAGCATTCTTGTTTAAACTTAATTGTCATAAAAGGCAAGTAGTTAGCAACCCTTTTTATTGCTAAACTATAAATTTGAATCGCTTCATGTCCACTAATATATGGGAAAATAAATCCAGGACCCCAGAATTCGCAATTTAATGAATATGGTTGATTTGATTTATTTACTTTTGTTGTTCGATCATTGTATCCTTTAAGATTTCCTTTTGAAGGTGTGGCAATACCAACAACACACAGATAAGGACGATTTAGGTTTTTTTCTGCTTTTGCTTCATTTTCAAGTCTGCGAATAACACCACTTATATCTTGCCCTCCAACTGTGTCTTTTGATTTTTTTATAGACATATATAACCTTATCCCTGGTTCAAAATTATGTGTATCAATGTCTGCAACAATATCTCCTTCTCGTGATGCATCAAAAACATGCCATGATTTTCTCATCAATTCAAGGATTAAATATTGATAAAAGATTCCAATTGACATGCGGTGTCTTTGCATTTCATAACTTACAGCATCAAGTTCAAAAATATCCTCGATTTTTAAAAGGCTTAGAAAATAAGGATTAAGGATTGGGTCGCTTCGTTCTCTTAAGTGCTTGATTGTCGATTTTATCAGACTTTCTGGAGATTCAATTTGATTTTTAAACTCGCCTCTTTTATTTTTCAAACACCTTTTAAACCCATCATCGATACACTCATCAATTAATTCAAGAGGCAAAGGCGGGTTTTTGCACGGAAAAAGGAAATTCGCTGAAAGTAAACTGTTCCCTTCTCGTGGATATGGTTGCAGTTGAATCTTGTTTGACACGTTAATTGTTATTAGGTCGAAATATCATTGATCTACACTCTCCTTGTCAAAACAAAAATAGTACTATAATTTGTTTTACTTGTAACATTTGGATAAGTTGATGATTAAACTGAAACTCCTTTAGAGTCTGTTTAAATTTTATTTTTTCTCGTTAAATAATTTTCCTCTAACGAAAGTGTATCCTGACTAATAGCATTGACCAAATAGAGCACAATGATTTTCACAAAGATCACAATAATTTTTTCCTTGTGAACATTGTGCCCTCTTTGTGTTCATGGTGGTCAATTGTTGTTGGAATTGAAATTTAAACAGTCTCTTAATCGGTTAAAATGTCAAAAGGCATACAACAATTTGAATAAACGAGACTAAATTGTCACTTGGCAGGAAAAATTGAACGTCAAAAGTCGACCATAATCCCGATGGAAGGCAAAACAGTTCCCGTATTATTCGAAATCTGCCGAAGCACATACCGTTCCTGTCCGCTTTCATCTGTATATTTCTTCACCGAACCATCTGGCTGAGTATTTATGAGAATATCAGGTTGCTCAGCCTGAAAATTGAAAAGGTTCTGGACATCAAGATACAACATAAGCGACCAGTGTTTAAAGTAAAATCCTTTATCTATCCTAACATCCAACTGGTTAAAGGAACGAAGTCGCAGTGTATTGTATTTGCTGTAATCGAGATAACCTTGTCCTGTAACATCCCACGCGGCTACAAGGCTGGATTTGTTCATGTCATAGGGCGTATAGGGCGCACCACCAACGAACCGCCATTTTGCACCAATCTCCCAGCTATGCTTGAACTTGTAACCGAACTGAATATTTATCAGATTTTTGTTATCCCAGGCAGATGGAATATAGGTGCCATCGGCTTTGGTAAATTCACTGCGGACAAATGTGTATGATAAAATAACATTAAATCCAAACAGGTTTGCATCCCTGAACAGGATCTCCATTCCGTATGCTCTTCCTTTGGAGGACGGAATTACCGGTTCATTGCCGTAGATACTATAGTCAGCCCCCTTACTGGCAAGGGATACGGAATCCTGCAAGGAAAAAGGATAATGTTGATAGGACTTGTAAAACCCTTCGATGGAGATTTTTGAATTCTGACGGGGTAAAAATTCCAGTCCAAGCACTACATGATCACAGGAAATATACCGGACTCCAAGAGAGTCGTTTATAAGCGTTCCTTTGTTGTTGCGGAATCCCAGGACAGTGTAAGCCGGTAATTGATAGTAGCGCCCGATGTTGGCATTGATAAACCATTTTTTTGTAAGGGAATAAGATGCGGAAAATCGTGGAGAGAATTGCTGCAGAAGATTTGACATCTTGTCGGAATAACTGTTGGCATCCATCCTGACTCCCAATGAAAGGATTAACCTGTCTTTGAATACAGATTTTGTCACCTGACCATTTACCTGCCATTTAAACAGGTCGAGAGTAGATTTGTAATCCAGAGTTCTCACCTCCTTCTGAAGAAAGATCTTTTGAAACGTAGTGTTGTTATAGCGGTCAAGCTCAAGACCTGCTCCATAACTTAGTTTCCAGCTTCCCAGGTCAGTCAGCCCTTCATATCTGAATTTGTTTTCAATTTCCTGCGATTTGTAGTTAAAAAGCAGACTGTCGGGCACCTTCACATTGCTCAGGTACCTGTATTCCTCATTGTTCAGCATGTTCCGGCTCGCCACCCAGGTGCCATAACCTTTTTTGCGGAAATGGCGAAAGACAAGACCAAATGTATAACTCCACTGGTTGTTTACCGGCAGGTTTTTCAGCAGGTAATTCTGGTACTCGTTGGGGTTTTTTAATCCAGTATTCAGAACAAACTGATCGAGTGCCCCGATTGAAATTACTGATAACTGGTTATTTTTATTAAAATCGATTTTGTATTTGAACTGGTAATCGTTATACGTTGGCAGGAATGGAAGCTTTAGTGCGCTGAAGAGCAGTTGTAAGTATGAACGCCGGACGGAGAATATCAATTCGGAATTTTTTGTGACCGGAGTATTTATTGTCAAACCCAGATCACTTGATCCGAGGGCGACGCGACCCGAAAACTTTTCCTTATTCCCTTCTATCTGCTTTAGCTCCATTAACGAACTGAGCATATTTCCACGGTTTGCGGGAAACGCGGCAGTATAAAACTCAACTTCCCTGATAAAATCTACGTTGATGATGCCGACAGGTCCACCTGATGCACCCTGTGTGGAAAAGTGATTGAAGTAAGGAATTTCCACGCCGTCGAGAAAATACCGGTTCTCGCTGGGTCCTCCTCCCCTTACGATCAGATCGTTTCGGAATGCCGGGGTAGATGCCACACCGGGAAGCGATCCGATGACTTTCGAAATATCCCGGTTTGAACCTGGACTTCTCTCTATTTCTCTGATTGTAAGCGTCTGCATCGATACCGGGCTTTCATCCTTTCTGCCAACCACATCAGGTCTTACCTCTACCTGTTCAAGAGTAGTTACTGATTCATCCATCGGAATATCGACATTTGTAATTTTGGAGTTGGTCACCAGAAAATCTTCTGAAGTATAATTTTTAAAACCCACAGAAGACGCCACAAGTCTGATATATCCCGGCGAAATACCTGTAAGTGTAAAGTTTCCGTCTATATCACTGGTGGCACCCTGTGTGGGTTTTCCATCGATGATAATGTTCGTAAACGGTATGGGGTCGTTGTTTTTATGATTATACACCCGCCCTTTAACTGTCCCTGTTTGGGCAAATGATTCACTCGTAAGGAGAAAAAAGGATAGAAATACTATCAATAATGAGTTATAGGCTAATTTCATCTGCATTCATTTTCACTGCAAAAATAGCAAATTTTATTTTAATTCAGTCTAAATAATTTATAAACCGGCAATTCATTTTTGATATATTGGCCCGATTTAATAAAATCCAGAAGAATCTTGTAAAAAAACAACTTCACCGCAAAGGCACAATGACGCAAAAAAGCTGGAAAATTCAAACGAAATGTTGATCAGCAGATCCGGGAGGGTGAGAAGAACCAATTTTATTTTCCTTCTAATTTTTTCATTCTCCGGGCTTCGTCCATTCCCGTGGAATAGTAATAATTGGCCTTATCCATATCTCCTTTCGCCCGGAAAACACCACTCAGATTCATGCAAACTTCATAGGTTATTCTTTTGCGTGCAGCCTGCTCCCAGTATTTTATGCAAGTATTGGTATCTCCCAGGGAGATATAATAGAACCCGATGTTAAAATATGGAATATCCAGGTCGGGATTGGATTTCATGACATCCTCATTCATCTGAAACGCTTTTGCCACATCGCCTTTGTCAAAATATAAATCAGCCAGTTTGAATATTGCATTTAACTCTTTCGGATTGACCTTCAGAATTCGTTCGTAACAGTACATCGCACTGTCAATATTCTGTTTTTTACGATATGCCAATGCAAGGTTTACCCATGCAGGTTGAAAGTCAGGATTCAGTTCAATAGCCTGTTTCAGAAAGAAAAATGCAGAATCAGGTTTCTCTGTAAAATTAATATAAACGGTAGCGAGATCGTTTAGGGTTTTGTAATCCGAAGGATAAAGCTGGAGGGCTCTCCTGAAATGAGAAATGATGACCTGTTGTTTAAACTCATTGACATTCCCAGTTTGCTGGTAGTTTTTATCCTGGTAGACCGTGCTCATAAGGAACTCCCCATATTCGATATTTGCTTTCACCGAATTATTCAAATCTCTGATATCTGCCCGGTAAAGGTCAAAAAAGTTACGCCATTGCCTGTTTCGATGAATGGTCATGGCAGTACAGGGGATCATGAGCAGGAAGATCACCACGATGATTTTGGCCCGTTCATTAAATTCGATGGTAAGACTTTTAGGATCAGTTCGGAAAAGTTTGAACAGGAAATAGATCACTGTAATACAAAAGCCCAGAGAGGCAGCAAAGACGAAGCGTTCGCCGACAATCCCTACCACAGGAACAACAATATTGGCGTACATTGCAATAGTGATGAAATAGTAGAGGATGGCAAATGACAGGAGATGTTTTTCCCGGAATTTTCTGAAAGCATAGATCAATAACCCCAGATGTATCGTAAGTGACAAGAGCACCCAGAAGTTTCCTAACCCCGTGACCGGAATCATATTGTATCCATAGTAAAAAACCAATGGATGAGGCCAAACAAGGATCTTCAGATAGAACCAGAGGGAAAGCAATCCGGTTCCCAGCCGTATCCAAAAATTCTTCTCAAAATACAATGGGTTTTCGATGAAGGATTTCACTCTTGTGGGATGCGGTAAAAACAACCGTGGCAGATAATATGCAACCAGGAAAACCAAAAATATAGAAAAGAAAATATAGATGAGCTTTTTAGGGTTCATGTCTGTAAAGAAATACAGAACCAATGGATATACAGCAAGGAAAGGCAAAATAGAGGATTTGCTAAGGTATCCAATAAAGAAAACGATCATTGCATAAAATGAAAAGCGGATTTTTTTTGTGTCTGCATACTTCAGAAAAAAATGCAGACCGCCCAGTCCGCAAAGAAATGCGATGAGCTCATCCCTGTTCTTAAGACTGGCTACAACTTCTGTATGAACCGGATGAGCCATAAAAATAACCGTGATCAGAAAAGGAAAAAGGATGTTGTAGTTCCTGAGCAATCGTCGTAAAATAAAAAATAGAATTGTAGACAACCAAAAGTAAAGAAGGATGTTGATGAGATGACTTCGAACTGGCTTTTCACCCCAAAGCTGGTATTCGATAATAAAAGTCAGCTTCACGATGGGGCGGTAATCGGAACTTAAAGAGCCAAGGTTACCTGACTGATTTATATAAAATGTGGAAAATATCTCAGGAATTGCCTTGAATCCTTTCTTGACTACTTCATTGTGCGTCACGAAATTATCATCTACAGCCCATTTGTTGAAAATAGTGTTGCCATAAAGCACAACAGTCAGAATAAAGAAAAAAAGAACAAAATACCGGTTCGCTTTTCGTGAATCATCAAGCTTTAAAAGCGCAGGCTTTTTGGCTAAAGGACTCATGATTTGCGTCGGTTTTTTGCCGGAAGGAATCCTGGGTTTACTCTTCTTTATCGCCATGTGCAGGTTAAGATATTTGAAGCAAAATTAGAAATTTATCAGACATCAGGAAATGTGTTAATCAGGTTTAGCAGACTTTGTAAGCTGAACGAATTCCGACACAGATAACTGCTCGGCGCGTTTGCCCAACAAATCTTTCAGTATCGAGGATTCTGAAAGATTAAAACTTTTTAACGAATTTTTTAATGTCTTTCTGCGCTGATTAAAAGCTGTTTTTACGACCCTGACAAACAGGTCTTCATCACAATCCAACTTTTCTGTATCATTTCTTCTCAACCTGATCACGCCTGATTTTACTTTCGGTGGTGGATAAAAAACCGTTTCATTAACGGTAAACAGGTATTCAATATGATAATAGGACTGCAACAGAACACTCAGGATGCCATTTTTTTTTGAGCCCGGCGAAGAAGCAATTCTTTCTGCAACCTCTTTTTGAAACATTCCGATGACTTCCGGGATTGCATTCCGGTATTCAAGAACTCTGAATAAAATCTGGGACGAAATGTTGTAAGGAAAGTTCCCGATCACAACAAATGGAGATGGAAGCAAGGATAGGTCAAATTTCAGGAAATCGGCTTCAATCAGGTGATCGGAGATGTGAGGAAATTTTCTCCTTAAAAACTCAATGGATTCGTTATCAATTTCAAAAAAGAAGGGGTTCAGTGAAGGGTTTTCCAGCAAGTACTTAGATAGAACTCCTGTTCCCGCTCCCACTTCAACGATATTGGTAGCATTTGCCGGAAGGAATCCTATTATTTTCCGGGCAATGTTTTCATCCTGTAGAAAGTGCTGACCCAGGTATTTCTTTGGTCTTACCATCAGAATCCTTTATCTCCGCGCAAGCTACGGAACCTTTTCCGTGCTTCGATTGTATATATGCTGCCCGGATATTTGGTCAATAATTCTTCATAAAAGGCCATTGCCGCTGTCGTATTTTTGAGGGATGTTTCATTCAACCTTGCACGTGTAATAAGTGCCAGATCAGCCAGCACATCTTCAGGATATTTCGTAACAAGCTCACCAAGGAGGGTATCTGCATCGGAATAACGTCCCTGTTTAATCCGTATATTTGCTTTCATCAGAAGCATTTCATCGAAGATCGTGTGATAGTTGAAAAAAGAAGAAATAGAATCTAATGTCTTGAACGCCAATTCATCCTCATTCCGATACTCCAGCAGATCAGCCCGGGAATAAAAACCCAGGGCAACAGTGTTGCTGTCGGTATCAAAATTCTCGCTGATCACCAAGGACAGTGCCATCGCATCATTGGCAATCAGACGGGAAGTGGCCGCTTTAAGAATATCAAGTTGCGTCTGCGCCCATTTAAATTCTCCGATATAATAGGATAATTTGGCATTTTTAAATTTTGCAAGTTCACCGATTGCATCATTTTTAAAGTCCTTGTAAACCTGTTGATACAACAGAGTTGCTTCCCACACATCATTTGTAAACAGCAAAATATCAGCCAGTTCCAGTTTGCATTCAGCCTGCGTTTTTGCATCCAGATTATTCATTTCACATAAACGGGTCAACAGACTAATGGCCTGTTCTGACTTCCCAAGGTAAAATGCATCTAAGTGTGCGAGGTTTTTTTTGAGTGAAGCAGAATTCGCATTTTCCCCGATGGCATTGATTTCCATTTCAAATTCTTTTTCCAGCTCTATCAAATCCTTCCGGGCCGGATCATGTTGCGATACCGCTTGTAAGAAAAGTGTCTTTAACAACTCTGACCGGCTGTTATAGTAAAATGGGAAATCTTTGCCTTTTGCAATCAGGTACTTGTAAGCTTCAATTGCTGAAGCATAATCCTGGTTAGAAGTACATAACTGGGCTAACTGGGAAACCCTGTTGCCGTCCTCTTTCAATCGCCGGTCAAGAGATTTGGCCTGAATCAGAGCCATGCCAAAATCTTTTTCCTGGACTGAATACCACCAGAGCATCTCCGAATACCAGCTTTTATCAGGTTCTTTTTGCGCTTTCTCCAACAAATATTTCCGAAACATTTCATTCCTGGAACCATCCACATCGTTGGCCAGGGTATTTTGCAGACGGTCTTCAACAGTCTGCAAGTAAGTTTTATTGGATTCCAGCAGGATAAAATATTCTCCCAGCATGCCTGTAAAATCTCCCATCCGCTCGTAAATCGCGGCGAGTTCAAATGAAAAAGTGTAGGAATTATTCAACAATTGCCTTCCTTTCAGGTAGGTGCGGATGGCATAATCGTTTTCGTTGCGGATGATGAAGGCATTAGCCAGGTCAAAAACCTGTTGCTGATTTGCAGGTAATTTTTTTAAGGCTTCTTCATAATGTTTTTTCGACTTCTCCTGATCACCTTCACGAAAGTAAAGATAACCCAGGTCAACAACGTATTTCAGAGCATCCTGATCAGCTTTCCTGGCCGATTTAATTAGTTTTTCCGCCTTTCCGAATTCTTTTATCTCTATCAGGCAGAAGAAATAATAGAAATAATTATTTGTGGTGGGTTTTTTTTCATATAACCGTTCATAAATCTCCGCAGCTTTTGTAAATTCCTTGGTTTGAAAAAATTGATTGGCAAGCTGGTCATCTGTATTGTCGTTGGCATTGATCTGGAATGGTAAGACCGGAGGATTCCCGGAAGGGCGATCCTGTCCAACAACGGAAAAAAAAGAGAAGAAAAACGGAAGAAGCAGCAGGATGATGATTTGTTTCCTGTATTTATTCGTATTGCTCATTTTTATAATGAAGAAAGAATTTGAAATGCCAGAAATGCCATCAGCCCCATACCTGTTTTAAGACAGGATTCATCCACGTCAAATGTAGATGAATGAAGATTTGAAATGATGCCCTTTTTTTCATTGCGGATCCCAAGCCTGTAAAGACAAGAGGGAACTTCATTGGCAAAATAGGAAAAATCTTCTGCTGTCATCCGGGGCTCCAGTTCTACAACGTTGTTTTCCCCCAGATAGTCTTTGGCTAAGGAACGAATCTTTGATGTTAAATCTTCATCATTGTTCAAAAACGGATAGCCATGAGCGATCCGGACATCACAACTTCCCCCCATGGATTCAGCGATGGAGGCTGACATGTGTTTAATGGTTGTATGAACAGTTTTTCTCCAGGTTTCATCATATGTTCTGACCGTTCCGGAAATTAATACTTCATCAGGAATGACATTGGTTCTCCCCTCTCCAATAATTCTGCCGAAGGATATAACTGTAGGAACCAGCGGGTTTGCCTTACGGCTGACGATCTGCTGAAGGGCAACCACGATGTGGGATGCGATCAGGATTGGATCAATGATTTGGTCTGGTGTGGCTGCGTGACCGCCTTTCCCTTTGACCGATAAAAAAACTTCATCAGTAGATGCCATATAAGGGCCGGATCTCATTCCGACCTTCCCTGCTTCCAAAGTATTGATTACATGTTGGCCAATAACATGAATGGTTTCAGGGCTTTTCAACACACCTTCCTGGATCATGCATATTGCTCCTCCGGGATAAGTTTCTTCAGAGGGTTGAAATATCAGCTTAATGCTGCCTTCGAAATCGTCTTTCAGCTTATTCAGAATCTTTGCAGCCCCCAAAAGGCAGGCCATGTGCACATCATGACCACATGCATGCATTTTCTCCCTTATTTTGGATTTGTATACCACATCGTTCTCTTCCTTTACCGGTAGTGCATCCATGTCGGCCCGTAAGGCGATGTTCCGCGACAAAGGGTTTTTGCCCTCGATCAATCCCACAACGCCTGTTCCTGCAATTCCTTTCGTATAGGGTATATTGTACTCGTCAAGTTTGTTGCAAATATATTCAGCGGTTAGAACCTCTTCACAGGATAATTCAGGATTTTCATGAAAGTGACGGCGTATTTTGCGGATCTCCTCCAAATATTCAGAAGAGAATTGTTTTATCTGGTCTTTAATTTCGTCCATGGCCGCTGGAATTGCGAATCAAAGGTATGAATTTTACAACTCTGCGTTGATCAACGAGAAAATTTCCCAAAAACAACAAAATTATTTGACGTTAATTCAGGAAAGAATTCGTGAAGAATGAAGCAAGAAGCCATCCTGAACAAAAAGCATCAAAGTCAGACCTCTCACAACTGCAATGGCAATGGAAAAAACAAACTTCCCCGCAGCAAGCTACGGGGAAGTGATCAAAAAAAAGATTAAAAAGTCAATATATCAGTGATAAATTAATTTGCATCCTGACAGATTTATGAAACTTTTCAGGAAGCCCACTGTAATTAAGGAGTAATCACGCCAATTGATGCATCGGCATTATTGCCTGCAATAGACAAGTCGGCACCATCAACCAATCCATCTCCATTGAGATCTTCAGGAATATAACCACTTTCTGCGGCTTGTGCCAGGTTTGATATATCAGATAAATCGCTGCCATCTACAATTTGATCCTGGTTTGAGTCACCACTATAAATCACACTTGATCCATCGGTTGTGCTCCCTAAATTGTTCCCATAGGCTTTCGCCGGTGAATTAAAATTATAGTTGATAGTGTTACCCGTAAATGATACTGAATCCGCTGATATTGTTTCAATACTATTGCGGTTGCTGATGGCTATATAATACCAGCCATGGATTGCCTCGGGGATACCAACAGTAGCTACCCCAGATGTGTTGAGTGTAACATCTGAAGCCTGATAACCAATGACGGGGTAATCAGATGCTTTGTGGAGTGAAATTTTGATAAGGTCAGCAGTACCTAAAGGAAAATGAAAACCGGATCCGTCAGATGCACCCCTCATTGTCCCGGATCCATTGTACAATCCCTCGAGGAGAGCAGTTAGATGTAAAGCTTTTATTGATGGGGTAACCGTTCCATTGATGTAGAAAGCTGTTTTTGGTTCATCATAAAGATTTATCGATTTTGTTCCTTCTCCATATTCACATGAGCCTGAATTATAGTACCATTCAAAAGAACTACTTCCTCCGTGATAGGTAAAATATAAATTAAATAAAGTAGATCCGTCTGGCAATGATTTACTACTGCCGTTCCACACGAAAATGATTTGTCCCTGTCCATCGGAAGAAGCTGTAAAAGAGCCACCCAAAAGAGAGTTTGGGATAGTATTTACATAGGAGATCACACCTGGGTCATAATTCAAGGTCAGGGTAAAGCTCCCGATATTAGAAAAATCTCTAACGATGACGAGCGTGCTGACAGTCTGCCCCGGGGTTGTTGCCGTCGCTGACTCAATTTTTGTTATCGGAGCAAGGTGATGGGAGATCATACCATCCTGATAATATGCAGATACAGGGTTTTTCCAAAGTGATTTAGAGAATGCTCCTTTATAATCACAGGAGTCTCCTCCTGTATTCCAGGTTAATGCAGTATTTCCTGAATTATAATCAAAATTCATACTTACAATATCACTTCCATTGGCAAGTGATATAGGAGAAGAGCCAGACCATGATAGTTCTATCCTCCTTTTTCCATCAGTACCTGAAGGATGATTTGTAAGGGTTAATCCGCCTCCGAATATTGGATTTGGAGTAAAAGCCCCGGCGGGAAGAGTCAGAACGGCTGGATCATATTTAAAACTAAGAGAAAGGGCACGAATATTGGTAAAATTATTAACTTTTACAGGCACTGGAACAGGTGTTCCGCTTGATGCATTGGATAATTTTGGCAACAAGGTTTGAGGAGATAATTGGCCTGCAACCAATCCATCCTGGTAAAAGAAGGAGGTGGGGGTGTCATATAAATTATCAGCATCTCCGGTTGTAAATAAGCAGGATGGTCCGTTATCAAACCAGTTGAGAGCAGAATAATTGGCAGTTGCATTGGTGTATTGAAAATAAAGGGTAACCAGGGTACTTCCGTCATTGAGAAGAACGCCAGAATAATTGTACCAGCCAATTACAACTTTCCTTTTTCCCCCGGGATCGGGTTGAGAACCGACATTCATTTGACCTCCAAGCGCCAGGTTCTGAGTATATGAGCTGAATGTTAAAACTGTCTGGTCATAAAGTAAAGATAACGTTACACTTCCGATATTTGTAAAATGGGTTACAATTATTGGCACGGCAATTAACCCGGGTTGTGCATTGGTGATGGTTGGAGCATATACAGTAGGAGCGCCAAAAGTAATTATTCCGTTGATATAATGTTGGTTTTTGGGTGAGTCATTCAAGGTAATGTAAGATCCACCTTCATATTTCTTAAACTTGCAGGTATTGTCACTTGAAATATCCCATGATACTGCATATTGATAATAAGTTGGGTAAGGATAACTAAAAGTGAGATCCAGCAAATGAGCTTGATCCGGTAATGTCAATCCGCTGCCGAACCAGGTAATAACCAGAGTTCCAGGGGTCGAAGAATTGACGTTTAATCCGGTAAATGCCGGATTTGATGTTACACCTAAGTATGAAGAATAAGGCACCTGATACTTCAGTGTAAGTGTAAAAGATCCTATATCAACAAAATCTTTTACAGTAACGGGAATCGTTGTGGCGGGAGAAACTGGGGCATACATGGCTGAGCCAACAGTAACGACTGGTGCATTTTGTGCCAATGAAGCAAATGAGAGTAGCAAGAAAAATCCGAAAATTAAAGAGATAGTTGTTTTCATATGACATTAAAATAATGGAAGAACAAAAAATAAAATCTAAAATAAAAAAAAGGTGAGGGGAGGGAATTCCTCCCCTCACCTTTAAATGTTATTTGCTAACAACAAATTTAATGGTACGTACCATTTCATCATTGCTATTGTGAAGCCGGAGAATAGCCGTATAAACGCCTTGCGACATTGTACGGGCATCCACCTTGAGTGTATGTTTACCAGTAGTTTGTGTTTCGTTAACCAATGTTGTCAGAACCTGACCAAGCAGTGTCTGAATTTCAAGGGTTACGGTTCCATCAAATGGTAAAGTGTAGCTAACTGTAGTATAATCGCTAAATGGATTAGGATAAACATTCAGATTCAGGGATTGGTTTTGTAAATTATTAACACCAAGCGGTGAATTTGCTATGATATCCGAGTTCAGAGTCACATCTGAAATCACTTCTGCACTACCATCGGCCAGCTCATTCAGCGGGCTTGAAGCCAATGCGATGCGGAAGGTTGTACCTTCGGTGAAGTTAGCTGTTGTCTTCAGCTTGAGAATAAGAAGATCTCCTGCTGCTGCAACATTTATCGGTGGAGTTAAAGAGTACCATCCAATTCTCAGCTCATTACCGCTAACCTTAAAGCTAACCGGTACATTGCTTCCCTTCAACACTACATCCTTCACTTCTACAAGATCTGATGGAATATCAAGGATCAGAGAGATTGCTCCAACTTCCATTGCCGAAGTTACCTGAAGTGCCATTTCGAATTCCTGGCTGGCTCCAACTTTCTTCGTTTCACCATAGTTTAAACCAAGCGTTGAACTGGCCGATTTTGCGCCTCCTGGTGTGAAGCTTTCGTTAAAGTCGCCAGTAACGAGACCTTCCAGGTTAATAGTAATATCAGCAATGCTCTTCAGCTCTTTCTTCCAACCTAAAGATGATGCTGGTACAGGAGGATTAGAGTTTACTGTTTCTAATGTTACCCAATACGACCATGATGATCTTGCAAAGTATGGAGTAAGAGGTGGTGCAGGTGGTGATGGTTTATATTGACCATTTACAAAGTAACCCTGGATTGCCTGAGCATCATTGGCACCCATGAAATCGTCGTTGGATACATCACCAGCTAAGAATCTTGCATGATCGATCGGATTTGCGGCTGCTACCGTTGGCCAGTAGTTAACCTGAGCGGCATCCGTTGAGTTGATACCTTCACCGTTCACAACCTTATTGTTCTGGAGAACTACAACTGTGTAGAACCCTGGACACAGATTTATGAACTGGTAATATCCGTTGACATCAGTAATAGCGGTTTGAATAACTGTAGATCCGGGTAACAATACCAAGCCAACAGTAACATTATTCAATGGAGTTTGAAGCAGGTAATTAACACAGTTCGGATATTTCACGTATCCGGTGATCTTCCGGTAAGTGACCGTAACTGTTTTTTCACATGTCGAACTACAGCTGATAAGGCCGCTTGCATAAGTCTGGGTAGTCTTCAATGTCAGGGTGAAACTTGTTCCTGCACTTGGATCTCCTGTCGATACACAAATTGTACTTCCTGTGTTTGAACCCACTATCGTTCCATTTCCACTAATTGTCCAGAAATAGCTTAACCCGATAACCTGAGGTGGTCCGGCATATTCTATACATGGGACACTTACATTGAAACATACCTGATCTGCTCCGGTAATTTCGCATGGTGGCAATGGATGTACATTTACTGTGGCCAATCCGGTAGCAGGCTGGCTGCAATTGTTGGCATCACTTACACTAACCAGGTTATAAACATATGCTCCTACCGGGCTCGTTGGTACAGCAACATCAACACAGGTATTTGCTCCTGCTGTAGTGACCGTTATGCTTGGTCCACCATTGATGTTATATGTAAAGGTATAAGGTGCCAAACCATTGGCGCCACAGAATGTGATTGCTGGTTCTGGAACAGAGCCAACGCATACTTCTGCATTTCCGGTTATTGTAGCTGTAGGTAACTCCCATATTGTCACCGTTGCTGATCCGGAAGCTGGCTTGCTGCAATTGTTGACATCACTTACGCTAACCAGGTTGTATACAAACGTGCCTGCTGTACCTGTTGGTGCATTTAAGCTTACGCATGTAAGTACTCCTGTAGTGCTGATTGTTTGGTTCGCTCCACCATTGATGTTGTAGGTAAAAGTATACGGTGCTAAACCAATGGAACCACAGAAAGTTACTGTTGGACCAGGAATCGTGTTTTTACATGCTGATCCTCCTCCGGCTATTGTAGCTGTCGGTAATGAATAAATCGTTACTGTGACTGATCCACTGGCAGGCTGGCTGCAAAGATGATTATCAACAATGCTTACCAGGTTGTATACAAACGTGCCTACTGTTCCTGTTGGTGCAGTTAAGCTTGCGCATGGATTGGCGATGATAGTCTGGTTTGCTCCACCATTGATGTTGTACGTAATTGTATAAGGTACTAAACCACTGGCGCCACAGAAGGTAACTGTAGGACCGGTAGCCGTATTCTGACATACTGCACCTCCTCCGGTTATCGTAGCTGTCGGCAATTCCCAGATTATCACTGTAGCTGACCCACTTGCGGGTGAGGTGCACAGATGGTTATCCGTTACACTAACCAGGTTGTAAACAAACGTGCCTGCTGCGCCTGTGGGTGCAGTTAAGCTTACGCATGTGAGCGCTCCTGATGTGGTAATAGTCTGATTTACTCCACCATTGATGTTGTAAGTAAAGGTGTAAGGAACTAAACCACTGAAGCCACAGAATGTTACTGTCGGGCCAATAGCCGTATTCTTACATACTGAACCTCCTCCGGTTATCGTAGCTGTCGGTAAATCCCAGATTATAACTGTTGCTGTTCCACTGGCCGATTGGCTGCAATGCCCGTCACTTACACTTACCAGATTGTAAACAAACGTGCCTACTGTGCCTGTTGGTGCAGTTAAGTCTACGCATAGATTTGCTCCTGTTGTGCTGATGGTTTGGTTTGCCCCGCCATTGATGTTGTAGGTAAAGGTATATGGCAACAATGAAGCATTGGCTCCACAGAAGGTTACTGTCGGACCAGGAGATGTATTCTTACATACTGAACCTCCTCCGGTAATAGTAGCTGTGGGTAATTCCCAGATTATCACAGTAGCTGATCCAGTGGCAGGCTGGCTGCACAGATGGTTATCAATTACACTTACCAGGTTGTATACAAAAGTGCCTACTGAGCCTGTTGGTGCAGTTAAGCTTACACATGTATTTGCTCCCGTTGTGGTAATAGTTTGGTTCACTCCACCATTGATGTTGTAGGTAAAGGTGTAAGGTACTAAACCACTGGTGCCACAGAATGTTACTGTAGGACCAACAGCTGTATTCTTACATACTGAACCTCCTCCGGTAATAGTAGCTGAAGGTAATTCCCAGATTATCACTGTGGCTGATCCACTTGCTGATTGGCTGCAATGGCCATCACTTACACTTATCAGGTTGTAAACAAACGTGCCTACTGTACCTGTTGGTGCAGTTAAGCTTACGCATAGATTTGCTCCTGTTGTGCTGATAGTTTGGTTCACACCACCATTGATATTGTAAGTAAAGGTATATGGTACCAACGAAGCATTGGCGCCACAGAAAGTTACTGTCGGACCTGGAGACGTATTCTTACATACTGAACCTCCTCCGGTTATAGTAGCTGACGGTAATGCATAAATCGTTACTGTTACTGATCCACTGGCAGGCTGGCTGCAATGTCCATCGCTTACACTTACCAGGTTGTAAACAAACGTACCTGTTGCGGTTGTTGGTGCACAAACAGCAACGCATAAAAGCGCTCCCGTTGTGGTAACGGTTTGGTTTGCCCCACCATTGATGTTGTAAGTAAAGGTATAGGGTAACAAAGAACCATTTGCGCCACAGAAGTTTACTGGTACACATGCTGCGTTCTTACATCCTGCTCCTCCTCCGGTTATCGTAGCTGTAGGTAATGAATAAATCGTTACCGTGGCCGATCCAGTTGCAGGCTGAGTACACAGATGATTATCAACTATGCTTACCAGGTTGTATACAAACGTGCCTGATGTACCTGTTGGTGCAGTTAAGCTTACGCATGTATTAGCTCCTGTTGTAGAGATGGTCTGGTTGGCACCCCCGTTGATGTTGTAAGTAAAAGTATAAGGTACTAAACCACTGGTGCCACAGAAGGTTACTGTTGGACCAGGGGAAGCATTCTTACATACTGCACCTCCTCCGGATATCGCACCTGAGGGTAATTCCCAGATAACTACTGTTGCTGATCCACTTGCAGGAGAGCTGCACAGATGATTATCAGCTACACTTACCAGGTTGTAAACAAATGTGCCAACTGTCCCTGTTGGTGCATTTAAGCTTACACATAGATTTGCTCCCGTTGTGGTAATTGTCTGGTTTGCACCACCATTGATGTTGTAGGTAAAAGTATATGGTACAGTTCCATTGGCACCACAGAAGGTTATTGCAGGACCTGGAGACGTATTCTTACATACTGAAGCGCCTCCGGCTATCGTGGCTGTTGGTAATGAATAAATTGTTACCGTAACCGATCCACTGGCAGGCTGGCTGCAATGACCATCGCTTACACTTACAAGGTTGTAAATATACGTGCCTACTGTGCCTGTTGGCGCAGTTAAGCTTACGCATAGATTTGCTCCTATTGTAGAGATGGTCTGGTTGGCACCTCCGTTGATGTTGTAAGTAAAAGTATAAGGTACTAAACCATTGGCACCACAGAAGGTTACTGTCGGACCAGGAGACGTATTCTTACATACTGCACCTCCTCCGGTAATTGTAGCTGTCGGTAATTCCCAGATTATCACTGTAGCTGACCCACTTGCAGGAGTACTGCAATTGTTGGCATCACTTACACTAACCAGGTTGTATACAAACGTGCCTGCTATTCCTGTTGGTGCATTTAAGCTTACACATAGATTTGCACCCGTTGTAC
>CAIWTA010000328.1 GCA_903915465.1 uncultured Bacteroidales bacterium
AGTATTGACTCACGTCATGAAATTCCACCTCAAAATTTAATCTCCGGTCATCAGATACGAAAACGACCTTTTATTTATACCGATGATCAGATCCGTTGCATAGTTGAAGTTGCCAGTCTTCTGCCATCAGAAAATGGCTTTCGTTCAATCACCTATCCGACATTCTTTGGGCTTGTGGCTGTAACAGGACTGCGGATCAGGGAAGCTATTTCTCTAAATGATCGGGATGTAGATGTGCAAAACGGCATTATTACTGTGACCTACGGTAAAAATGGGAATAACCGGATATTACCGGTTACAGAGTGCACAAAAAGCCAGTTGAAAGAATATTCCAGAAAACGTGACAGGCTTTTAGGGCATAAACCTGAACCTTTTTTTGTTTCTGATGATGGCATTCGTTTGACCGATTGCGCCGTCAGGTACAACTTTGCAGTTATTGGTAAAATGATTGGTCTGCGCACAGAACAACCTTTCCACAAACACGGAGTTGGTCCCCGCATTCATGATTTGCGGCATACATTTGCGGTTAAAGTCATGATGAACTGGTACAAGGAAGGCAAAAATATCGATCAGGAAATGCTCAAACTGGTCAATTACTTAGGGCATCGAAAAGTCACTTTTACCTATTGGTACATTGAGGCCGTTCCGGAATTGCTGGTCTTGGCTTCACAGCGCGCGGAAAATTATATGGAGAAGGAGGTGCAACCATGACCGTCATGACTCTTTCTGCACTGGTCCAGAAATTTTTTACGGACAAACTTTACACACAGATGGAAGCGAGTCCTCATACGATCAGCAGTTATCGTGACACATTCAGATTGCTTTTAAAATTTGCCGGTGAGAAGACTGGGAAAGCGCCAACGATGATGAGTGTTAATGATCTTGATGCTGAAATGATCGGAGTATTCCTGGACGATATTGAAAACGTGCGAAAAAACGCTGCCAGAAGCCGGAATACACGGCTGGCAGCTATCCGGTCTTTCTTCAGGTTTGTTGCAGTTCATGAACCAGCTTATATGCTTCATTGCCAGAGAATACTGAGTATGCCCTCCAAACGCTATGTTAAGCGTAATGTTGAGTTCCTGGATGCCCTGGAAATGCAGGCTTTGTTAAATGCACCGGATTGCTCCACATGGATCGGACGTCGCGATCATGCAGTCCTTGCAATCGCTTTACAGACCGGGTTAAGAGCATCTGAACTTGTAAATTTACAATGTTGTGATATTGTTCTTGAAACAGGGGCACATGTACGCTGTTTAGGCAAAGGACGTAAGCTTCGGGCAACACCCCTAAGACGTGAAACTGTTGGCGCAATGAGAACCTGGTTAAAGGAACGATGCGGCTCTGACCACGATCCGCTTTTTCCAACTATGCGCGGGGATAAAATGAGCCGGGATGCTCTTGAACATTTGGTAAAACGGCACATGAAAACGGCATCCCGATCCTGTTCTTCTCTGATCGGCAAAAGGATTAGCCCGCATATTCTGCGACATAGTACGGCAATGGATTTGCTCCATCATGGCGTAGATCAGGCTGTGATTGCTCTTTGGCTCGGTCATGAATCAATAGAAACTACACAAGTTTATATCCACGCTGACATGACGCTAAAAGAAAAAGCGCTGGCGAAAATGTCCAATCCGTCTGTAAAATCTGGTCGTTATAAACCGGATGACAAATTACTCCACTTTCTCGAAAACCTATAAATTATGCCGAATACCAACAACTGAGAAGTGTCGAAATCAACACTTTGTCAAGTCCATTCGGCATAAAAATGGATGCGGCATTATGGCAATTATGCCGATATCGGCATAAGTCACATTCGACAGGCCATCCCAAACGTCTCAACCGATACGACGGCATGTCGAACAGC
>CAIWTA010000329.1 GCA_903915465.1 uncultured Bacteroidales bacterium
TCGGATCTCGGATCGTGGAAAATTTGCTATCTTTGCAGTCTCCGCAATTTTAAATTTCATTTCTATATGAAAAAAATCAGTTTGTTGGTTTTTGTGACTTTATGCTGGCTATCATTTGCTGCCGGGCAAATTCCGGCAGGATATTATGATGCTGCAAACGGAAAGACGGGGGAACAGTTGCAATCTGCATTGCATGAAATCATTAAAAATCATACAATTGTTTCCTACACACCAGGTGTCTGGAATGCTTTTTACACTACCGATGTTAAGCCAAATGGTACCGTTTGGGATATGTATTCAGACATTCCTGATGGTACCCCCAACGGACATCCTCTCTACATCTATAATTTTGGAACAGCTGATCAATGTGGAACAGCTGCGCAGGAAGGCGATTGTTACAGTCGTGAACATTCATGGCCAAAAAGCTGGTTTGGTGATATTGTTCCTATGAATACTGACTTGTTTCATATTTATCCAACTGATCAATATGTGAATAACAGAAGAAGTGATAATCCTTACGGCGAAGTTGGTTCGGCTACCTGGACTTCTGAAAACGGGGGTATGCTGGGAGACTGTGTTACAGCGGGGTATTCCGGAACAGTGTTCGAGCCAATTGATGATTACAAGGGAGATCTGGCCCGGACTTATTTTTACATGTCAACAAGGTATTATACTGAAGATGCCGGCTGGCCGGGCAGCGATATGGTTGATGGCGCACAACTCAAAACCTGGGCGATCAAGATGTTGTTGCGTTGGAGTATCGCTGATCCTGTATCTTCTAAAGAAAGTGACCGGAATGAAGCTGTTTTCCAGATTCAGCATAACCGGAATCCGTTTATTGATCATCCCGAATTTGTGAATTTGGTCTGGGGGAGCCCAAGTGGGGTTTCAGAAGCGGATAATTTTATTCTGCCTGTCTATCCGAATCCTGTGAACGATGAGTGTTTTATTCAGTTACCGGAAGGAATGACATCTATGAACAGTGATGTAACAGTGTTTTCGATAACCGGGGAAAAAATAAAACCGGCTCTTTCCTTCGGAGAGCATAAAATTTCCCTGAATTTGCAGGATTTGGCGAAGGGAGTTTATTTTTTCCAACTGACAAATACCAAGAATTCCTTGGTTTATCGCGCTAAGCTGATGAAAGAATAGTTGGATGAGATAAACAGAGCTACGGAATGGCTGGTTCTTCCGGAACGATTATCCACGCAAGGATATAGGCAAGTAAACCTGCTCCTGCAGCAAAGAACAAAACAGCCCAGATCACGCGTACGAGGACTGGATCAACATTGAAATAATTTCCGATTCCACCGCATACACCACTGATAATACGATCCTTACGGGATCTGAGTAATCTTTTTGGTTCCATGTCTTTCAATTTTTTGGGGTTTGTTCAACGAAAATACAGAATTTTGGTCAGACACAACCAGCGATTTGAAATTTACGAACCAGGAAATGAAAATAAAATCGTCAGAAAGCAGTTTACGAATCATAGGCCCATTTTACCCAGATTGAGCCCCAGGTAAAACCACCGCCGAAAGCGGCCAAAATAATATTATCGCCCTTTTTCATTTTCCCCTCCCATTCCCACAGGCATAAGGGAATTGTCGCGCCAGTAGTATTCCCGTAACGGTCGATATTGATCATGACTTTTTCTTTCCCAACGCCCATCCGGCGCGCAGTTGCATCAATGATCCTCAGGTTGGCCTGATGTGGCACAAGCCATGCTACGTCATCTGCTTTCAGATTATTTCTTTCCATGATCTCAGCAGAGACATCTGCCATTTTTGTCACCGCAAATTTGAACACTGCCTGACCTTCCTGGTAGATAAAATGTTCTTTGGCAGCAATTGTTTCGAGTGAAGGCGGTTTTACAGAGCCCCCGGCTTTCATGTGAAGATAAGGCATTCCCGAACCATTTGACAACAATAGGGAATCCATGATTCCAAAAGGTTCAGTTGTGGGTTCAAGAAGCAACGCGCCGGCAGCATCACCGAATAACACGCATGTGTCCCGGTTTGAATAATCTGTAATTGATGACATTTTATCGGTACCAACAACGATGACTTTTTTAAAAGTCCCGGTTTCAATGTATTTGGACGCTGTAACGATGGCATACAACAAACCGGAGCAAGCTGCATTCATATCAAAACTAAATGCCTTGAGGATTCCTGTTTTGTGGCTTATGATGTTGGCTGTTGCAGGAAACATCATATCCGGCGTTACGGTAGCACAGATCAGCAATTCGATTTCATCGGGAGAAGTACCGGTTTTGGCAAGCAATCCTTTAACGGCTTCTGCTCCCATGTCGGAAGTACCTAATCCTTCACCTTTCAGAATATGCCGTTCTTTGATTCCTGTACGGGTCATGATCCATTCATCAGAAGTCTCAACCATCGTTGCGAGCTCTTCATTGGTAAGGATGTATGGAGGAACCCAGCCATGGACACTGGTTATTGCAGCTCTTATTTTCGTCATGAAATTGATTTATTAATTCCGAGATTGCCCGCTATTGATTGAGGGTAAATCGTTCCAGGGCATGTTTTATTTTAGAAGTAAGTTTGGATTCATACACTTCCTTGGTCATCAGGATCATTTTGCGTATTGCGTTTCCATTGGAAATTCCATGTCCGACAAGAACGGTTGAATTGATTCCAAGGATTGGCGTGCCTCCGTAATTTTCATAATTGAACCGGTCAAGGTAGGTATCCTTAAAACCTCTTTTAACAAATACACGATACATAGCTTCGATCTGTTTCAGAACGATATTTCCGACAAAGCCGTCACATACAATGACGTCGACATTATCCCTGAACAATTCACGGCCTTCTACATTCCCGACAAAATGAAAATCTTTGGAATCTTTCATTAGCTGGAAAGCAGATTGTGTAGTAAGGCTTCCTTTTTTTTCTTCTGCTCCGATATTCAACAAACCAACTCTGGGTCTCTTCACATGAAAAACACTTTCAGCGAATATTGCTCCGAGCAGGCCAAACTGATACATGACATCTGGTTTGCTATCAGGATTTGTGCCGACATCTATCAGGATGCAATGGCCACCGTTTTCTTTTGGAATATATGCCGGAGTGCTGGGGCGAATGATACCCTGGATGGTATTGACACTATAAATAGATCCCACCATCATGGCACCGCTGCTACCGGCACTGGCAAAAGCATGAATTTCCTTGTGTTTCAGCATCCTGAATCCAACAGCTATGCTGGACTCTGATTTATTTATCAATGCTTTCGTGGGCTGTTCGTCCATGCCGATAACTTCAGGAGCATCGACAATGCTGAATTTCGCGGGATCAACTTTCTCTTCTTTCAAGAAAGAGAGGATGATCTCTTTATCACCGATCAGCACGATCTGGTCAGAGGCCGGAAGCTCCTTAAGAGCCATGAGGGCTCCCTGAAGCGTAGCCTTTGGAGCGAAATCACCCCCTGAAACATCTAAGCCAATTCTCATTTGTTAAGGATTAAATTCCTGAATGGCATGATTGCAAACAAAGGTTGGTATATTCGCATCGAAAAGAGAAGATGTTTGATCAAATACTCCACTTTAATTACCCGTGAATGACAGTAAACTACTCAGCAGTGGCTTTTATTATGGCCTGTTTCCCTCTGTAGTATCCGCATTCCGGACAGATTCTATGGTAAAGAACAGGAGAACCACAGTGTGAACAAAGAGCGATAGTCGGCACTGTTGCTTTGTCATGCGTTCTTCTTTTATCCCGCCGGGTTGTTGAAATTTTGTGTTTAGGATGTGGCATTGTTTATTTAATTATTGGTTTTTAATTTATTTAATATTTCCCACCGAGGGTCGGGTTCGGCAGGTTTAGGTGAAGCTTCCAACAGCCGTATGATTTCAGGGTTACATTCACTATGGCCTTCTTCATCTTCGGGATGAACCCTCCGGATAGGCAACAACAAATGTACGTATTCATACAAGAAAGGACTTATATCAAAATGATTCTCCCCTTCGGGGATCACTTGCACAACCTCACTTTCTTCATGGAAATCAGGTCCAAATTTCACGATTAGCTCCTCTTCACCGCTAATTTTCTGATTTAATGGCTCATAACAGCGATCACACGGAATCCTTACATATCCGGTTAATGAAAAATGGAATTTTATCAATTTCTCTTCCTTCTCCATAGCAAGGTGAACCTGAACTTCTCCACTCTTGATTTCAGAATACTCAAAATGTTGAAAGAACGATTCATCAATTTTGAAGTCGAATGAGCAGGTATCCGGCTTAATTCCGATAATAGGAATTAAGAATTGATTGAAGTAACTCACCGTGAATCCAATTACTAAAAAGCGGGCAAAATTAGAAATTAATCTTGTGAATAGCAAATAATTATTATGGGTGGTCTTTCCATATCTTTGTAAAAGAACGCTTTTAAGAATTCTAAACATGATCAACCAACTTATTGCCCGCATCCTGCCTTCAATGCCAAAAAAACTTATCTGGATATTTTCCAGGAAATATATTGCAGGAAAGACACTGGATGATGCTATACTGGTTACGAAAGGGCTTAATTCACAAGGAATTAAAGTAACCATCGACCTGCTGGGTGAATTCATCACCAACCTGAAACAAGCGACGGAGAACAGGGAAAGTTATTTGAAAATTATCGACAGGGTTCAGTCAGAAGGGCTGCATGCCAACTATTCTCTCAAACCCACTTTTTTCGGTTTGCTTTTGAACCAGGAAGCGTGTTACCGGAATATTTTCCAGATCGTTGAAAAGGCCGCGCAATATGGCAATTTTGTCAGAATAGATATGGAAGATTCCTCTTGTACTGAAAGGGAAATTGAACTTTTCAGAAGGCTGAAAAAGGAATTTCCTAAGAATGTCGGCCTGGTTCTCCAGGCTTACCTGCACCGCACGCTGCCAGACATCATCAAGATGGCAGATCTTCACTCATCAGAAATTCCCCTGAATTTTAGGATTTGCAAAGGAATTTATGTAGAGCCTGAATCCATTGCTTACAAAAAGTTCGAGGAGATCAATGACAATTACCTGAAGATTCTGGATCACATGTTTCGTCATGGCATTTATCCGGGAATTGCAACCCATGATAAAGCGTTGGTCGAAGGCGCTTACAAGCTGATCGAAAAGCATAAAGTCGCGAAAAACCAGTATGAATTCCAGATGTTGTATGGAGTCACTCCCGAATTGCGTAAGAGCATTGTTGATCAAGGCCATGTGATGCGGGTGTATGTACCTTTCGGGAAGGATTGGTTCGGCTATTCAACCAGGAGGCTAAAGGAAAATCCCAGGATGGTAAGTCATATTGTGAAGGCGCTGTTCTGGAAAGGGTAAGGGTTTGTTTTAATAGACGAACTGTTCTTTGTTATCTGTTCTTTGTTCACTGGCAATTGTTCACTATTAACTTGGATGTCAGAATGAACAACGAACAGCGTTAAGTTAACAATGAAAAACTAATAGTGAACAGTTTTTTTGCAGTTCCGGAAGAGATAGTTTAATTAGAGAATCAAAACGCTTTCGAAGAGTTCTCCGAATTGAATATCGAGTACTGATCAACGATCTTGGATTTCAGAAGTAGATTGATAAACATTTGATCCGACTAAACTTCAAAAATCACAAATCGTTGATCCTTGTTCTTACTTCAAAACTGGTTAACGACACCCCCTATTTAAACGCCTTCTCCAGCATCCCGTCGCCGGATAATTTCAACCGGTCGAAATAGGAAGGAACAGGTTTCCCCAGCAGTTTATCGACATACAATCTGGCAAGGTATTGTCCAAGCATGAATCCTTGTCCCCGTAATCCCAGGAACAATCCAAGTTCGGGATCAATGATCATTCGCGGTTCCACATAATATCCTGCCCAGATAGCCTGGAACCCCACAGATGATAGTTCAGGGATCCAATTTGTGAAGATCTCTGCTGCAATTTCCGTAAATTCTTCAGAGTTGATCCTGATGTTTTTATCGGCTTCCTGTGGTTCAAACATTGGAGAAGCACAGCCAATGATCTGCCCGGTTTCTGCCAGTTGCTGACCATAGACGGCGACAAATCCTTTGTATCTGCGCCGGTCTATGAGCATCGCCAAAGGAGCACCATCTTTCCCCAGCATCGGCAGGCGTCGTGTAATAAACGCCTGGTGCTTGACAGGATATAAGCCTGTTTCCACTCCCAGCATCCGGGCAAATTTTTCCCCTTCCGGTCCGAGTGCATTAACAAATATTTCAGTCTCGTACTCAATATACTTTTTCTCATGATTTTGGACCAGGATAAAATGAAGAGAACCCTCCTTCCTGATATCAATCAGCTTGCAATCTTCTTCGATACGACCACCTTTTTCTATACCGATCCGGCGGATCAGATCAATTACCCGGCCAGGTGTCGCCTGCCAGCAATCTTTAGTGATCAAAGCGGAGAGATACGTTTCCAGTTTGGGATTTAAGCTTGGAGAGATTTCTTTCTGAAAATCCTTTGGGTCAACCATATATGCATTCGACCATGCCATCGATTCAACCAATGCCTGGTACATGGCTTCGTCATGCGCAAAAGTCACATAATTGATTGATCTGTAGTCGATGTTATGAAGTTGCTGGAGCTCCTTGAATATCTCGTGGTTGTAACCGGCAATTTCGGATAATTCAGGCAGTGAAAAATTTGGTCGGCCACCGGCAATATTACGCCAGGAGGCTCCGCGACCAAAATTGGAGAGAACGGGTTCCATCCCGGCTTCACTTAAATACCGGAAAAGTGCACTTCCTCCAATGCCGCCTCCAGCAACAAAGCATTTTACACGGATTTTCTGTGGATCTTTTCCATTGATATTTGTAATTACTCTTTCATGCACTTTCCTGGGATATAATTCTCCCATGGCTACCTGGTTCGACAATGGCCCGCGGGGCGTGGGTTCTCCCACGATCGAAATTCCAGATCCGGCCAAACGCTGCTTTAATCGCTTGATGCAACGTTTTCCACGGCAAGCGCCCATTCCCAGCCGTGTTGTGTGTTTTACTTCATCTACGGAGATAAACTTTCTGTCGCCAATTGTCACTAGAATCTCATTCAGGGTTACATCATCGCAATGACAAACATATGTTGGCACCTGACTTTCGTAATGATAAGGTTTGAATGCGATAGGAGATGGAAAATTTTCTTTTCTGATGAATCCCCTGACTTCTGTCAAAGCTTCCCCA